>JARFQK010000213.1 GCA_029287815.1 Gammaproteobacteria bacterium | reverse complement strand
AAGCTGCATAAAACAACGAAAAGCATTACAATACCGCGCTTTTGAAGCTGCGCTCGAACGACCAATTCCATAGAACGTGCGCTAATTGCTTGAATTCTCAGGAGAGGACAAATGTCTCAAAAACATCCTATCGTCGCTGTCACCGGCTCATCGGGCGCTGGCACTTCAACCGTCAAACACGCTTTTGAACATATTTTTATTCGCGAGAACATCACACCCGTGATCATCGAGGGCGACAGCTTTCACCGTTATGACCGGGCTGCGATGAAGGACGCCATGGCCAAGGCGGAGGCCGAAGGCAACGATCATTTCAGTCATTTCGGACCCGAAGCCAACCTTTTCGACAAGCTCGAAGATCTGTTCACGACCTACAGCGAAACCGGTGGCGGCCAAAAGCGCCTTTATTTGCACAGCGACGAGGAAGCCGAGCCGTACGAAGGTCTGAACCCCGGCCAGTTCACCCCCTGGGAAGATATCCCCGCCGATAGCGACTTGCTGTTTTACGAGGGTCTTCACGGCGGCGTGGTTACCGACGAGGCTGATGTGGCCTCGCAGGTCGATTTGCTGGTTGGCGTGGTACCCAGTGTCAACCTGGAGTGGATTCAAAAAATCCATCGTGACAATGCCGAGCGCGGTTACACCGCCGATGTGATCGTCGACACCATCATGCGCCGCATGCACGACTACGTGCGTTACATCACGCCACAGTTCTCGCGTACCGACATCAACTTCCAGCGTGTCCCCACCGTCGACACCTCGAATCCGTTCATCGCCCGCGACATCCCGACACCGGACGAAAGCTTGGTCGTGATCCGCTTCCAGGATCCGAAAAAGTTCAACACCGACTTCCCTTATCTGCTGAACATGATCCAGAACTCGTTCATGTCGCGCCGCAACTCGATCGTGATACCCGGCGGCAAGATGGGTATGGCAATGGAGCTCATCCTGACGCCGATCATCCACGACATGATCGAGAAAGCCAAGAAGACACGCTAGCCTGCATCTCTCACCAGGATCACGGGAGCAGGCGCAGGATTCGTGTTTGTAAGCGTCGCTCTGGAGCGAAAAGCGTAGCCATACCTACGGATCGAGTGACGAACCCGTAGGGTGCGCCGCGCGCACCAGAAGCGGCCGCTCAATTGAAGATTCGCGATGCGCACGGCGCACCCTACCGTTTCGCGCAAACGAAGCCTAGCCTGCACCGTGACAGGCATGTTTGAAACCACTCTTTGTTTTCGACAACCCGAGTTTTTTAAAAGGGGCAAAGGCCTTATCCGAATGCGACGCCGCCTGGTGTAGCGTTTCAGTCGTCCACCTGGCGTACACCCCTAACCCGCATTTCTCACCAGGCGGCGTCGAGAACTGGTAAGGCATTGGCTCTGTTGAGAGAACTCGAATGATCGAAAATACACCGTGTTTTTCAACAGTGCCTATCACGGTTCAGACTGGTCTTCGTGTCCGTAAGCTTGCTCTTCACTCAAACCATAGCTATGGCTATGCTTTTCGCTCCAGAGCGGCGCTTACGAACACGAATCCTGCGCCTGCTCCCGTGATCCTGGTGAGAAATGCGGGCTAAGCCTTAACGAAAGACGGAGATAAACTGTACAGGACAAAATCTTGACAGATCTGCAGTGTCCATGTATTGTTTAGCACATGGCCGGATAAACCGGCATATCGACACCGAAGGGGGTGCATCATGAGTAAGGTACAGATCAACAAATTAAACGCAGAAGACGGCATGATTAGCAAAATAACACTGACATTCTTATTTACACCACTGGTCTTCTTGATGCTGACTGCAGCTATGATTGCTGCTTGACGGATTTCGCTCAGCACATGAACAAAATATAGACAAAGGGTGGAAAGGACATCCGCCCTTCAGTTCAAGGAGCAATGAGCCACCACCGAAATACGGCTGAAACCCGCCAAGCTCAAAGTTTGACTCACAGTTCGACGCGACTTTCCACGCTATCCGAGCACCTCGGTGCCGCACTGATCATCGAAACCAACCCGGCCGCTGCGTAGGGAACCGCCTGAACCATCAACATCGTGGCCCATAGCCGCACGTCGAGCAGCGCCCCGTCTTGCCGCCATAACACGGTGACGGCACCGAAGAACAGAGCGGCAAGAATCAAAAGCTCCTCTTGCGCATCGTTCAGCGCGCGCCGCAAACCGCGCGCCGCGGTGATTTTCGGTGTACGAAAGAAGCCAATGCCGCGGTTCACGCAACTGGTCAACATCGCGCGGGCGATCACGTGTGAGAGCGCCAGGCCGGCAAGCCCGGCCGCCAGGCTCTCGCCCAGGCTGGCGCGTAAGCGCCATCGGTACAGCACGAACAGTTTTGATAGCTTGAAGGCGAACAAGGTCAACGGCAGCGCGACGAACACCGGATGCGGTGGTGCGAATCGGTCCGGCGCCAGCACCATGGCCGCCGTCCAGGCAATCGCGGTCAGATTGAAGACGAGGTTCAGGCCATCTGCCAGCCAGGGCAACCAGCCAGCGATGAAGTGGTAGCGCTGTCCGCGTGTCAGCGCGCTGCGGCGCAGCCCCAGCAATTCCGCCAGGTGCGTGCGGAGTATCAGCATCGCACCGTAGGCCCAGCGGAAACGCTGTTTCTTGAAATCGAGGAAGGTGTCCGGCATCAGCCCGCGGCCATAGCTTTGCGGGATGTAAAGCGCCGAGTGACCCTGCTCGAACAGCTTAAGGCCGAGCTCGGCATCTTCCGTAACACACCACTCGCTCCAGCCTTTGACCGACAACAGCGACGAGTGCCGCACCAGAGTCATGGTGCCATGCTGAATGATCGCATCGCGTTCGTTGCGGGTGACCATGCCAATATGAAAGAAGCCACGGTATTCCGCCTGGCACATGGCCTTGAAAAGGCTCAGATGGCCGTCGCGGTAGTCTTGCGGGGCCTGCACAATGGTGATGTCTGGATCAGCAAATAGCGGGGCCAGTTCGCGCAGCCAAGACGGTTCGACCTGGTAGTCACTATCGATCACGCCGATCACTTCGGCGGCGGCGTGCGTGTGCGCGAGCACGAAGTTCAGCGCACCAGCCTTGAATCCGGCCAATGGCGCGACGTGAAAGAAGCGAAAGCGGCTACCGAGTCGACAACAGTGCGCCTCGACCGGTTGCCACACCGCCGGGTCACGCGTGTTGTTGTCGATTACCAGCACCTCGAAATCGGGATAGTCAAGCCGTGCCAGCGCCTCGAGCGAAGCGATCACCATTTCGGGGGGTTCGTTGAAAATCGGTACATGGATCGAGACTTTTGGCAGTCGGTCACTGGGCCAAGGCTGCCGCTGCGTCAGCAGTTGGCGTCGCCCGTGACGCAGCCAGAGCGATTCGGCCCACTCGTGGGCCTCCGCCAACAACAAGATCACCACGGCAGTTGCACTCAACAAAAGCACTCCGGTCACAATCAGCAAACCCAGACTCATGTATTGCTGTGAGAAGTCGTAGAGCAACCAGACGACGAAGGTCGTGATGGCGTAGGCGACCAGGGCGAGAAAACCGCTGCCACCGGCCGACAGACCGTGGCTATCGCGCAGCAACAGCGTTAGCAACACAACCGCCAAGCCGATGCTGAGGGCCGCAAGGCTAGTCCAGTTCGGCACCGGAACGATCGGCGAGACGAAGGCGAACTTTGCTTCACGCTCAGCGTTATAGATACCCCAGTGCGCACCAGCCTGGCCTTCCAGCGTGCTTTTCCATGGCTGGTCGAACGCCTCCATCAGATAATAGACCAAGCCCGCGCGTTCGGCGGCGTCGATAAAGCGGCGCAGAAACCGGGCCTGGTTGGCCGGGGTCGCAACCGCGTCGTGCAGCGTCCGCCCATGGCTCGGCCAGCCGACTTCGGCAACAACAATCGGCTTGTTCGGATAGGCCTCCTGCAGCTGTCCATAGCGTTGGAACACATAATCGATCGCACGGTCGAGCGAAACGCCTTCCCAGTAGGGCAACAGATGCACAGCGATGAAATCGACTGCGTCGACCAGTTGGGGATGATCCAACCAGATATGCCAAGGCTCCGCGGTACTGACCGGCGCCGAAACGGTTTGCTTGACCGTCCGAATATGGCCAATCACCTGGTCTACTGTCTGATCCTCGCGATGCACCGACTCGTTGCCGACAATCACTCGCACGATCTGACGCTGATTCTGACGGTAGGCGCGCACCAGCCGATCCAACTCGGCGGCATTGAAGTCCGCTTGATCGTTGATCCAGGCCCCCAGGGTCACACTCATGCCTTTCGCCGCAGCGAGGCGCGGCACCTCGCTCATCGTCGATTGCACGGTGTAGGTTCGAACCCCTGTCACGTCGCCAGCGAGCAGCGCCAGGTCAGCATCGATCTCTGCGATCGACGGAAACTGCCCGACGGTCGGATCCTGATCACCGCGAACGGGTGAGAAAGTAACCCCGGCGATCTGTGCCGGCCATGGCGGCTCGATGCCCGGCCGATTGACCAACCACCACAACAGCAGAGTCAGCGCGCCCATCGACAAGACAATCGCCAGGCCTGCGCGATTCA
>JARFQK010000035.1 GCA_029287815.1 Gammaproteobacteria bacterium | reverse complement strand
GCATCCAGGCTACGCATCTACCGTGTCTGTTGAGGATAGCAAAAAGCAAACGTGGCCCTGGTCGTTGCTTTCGAGCACCAGGCAATAGCCAGCACGCTTGGCCAGCTGACTCGAGTGGTACAGCCCAATGCCAAAGCCGTCTTCGGAAGATACCACTTCATTGAACAACTGTGACCGAATCTCCAGGGCAACAGGCGAGCCGCTGTCGCACACGCGCAGTTGTACAACATCCTGCCCGGCGTCGAGAGTCACGGTGATTGACAGGTCAGGTTGCACCTGTTTCTTGGTCCGGGCATTTTCCAGCAGATTTTCGGTCACGGTATTAAAAAGTTCGAGTGGAATAGAGGGGTTGCTATCGATTGCGCCGAAAAACTGGATACTCCGTCCGGCGTATTTGGCTTGTATGTCCTGCCACCAGGTTTTCAGCGACACTGCCTCCGTTGATTCCAGTACTGGCGCACTCAGTTTGTCCAGGGTGGACTGTAAGCGTTCAGTCAAAAGTGGCAGTTGTTTTCGCAAAATCTTTTGTGCTTCATCAGTGCGTCGGTCTTCGCGCAAAACGGCCTGGGTCAGGGTTTTTGCCGCTTGAAGTATGTTCTTCACATCATGGGTCAGTTTTGAGCCGGTTTCATAGATCGCGCGCAGGTGCGCCTGTTTGGTCAATTGGCGCTCCTGTAATTTTGACTTGTAATAAAAGATCAACACGTTGACCATCAACCGGGTATGCAACATCAGCATCGGACTTATCGGGCTGTTCGCATACAGCGTCAGCTCGACTGTCTTATCGCTGAAACGGGCCTGGTATTTGGTGGCTTCGCCAGCAAGCCCTTCAGACTGCTTTGTTTTCCAGCCGATGCCACTTATCCAGCGCCGCTGCTGCAGTCGCTTAATCGCGGTTTCGAGGAAAAAATCGGGCTCGAGGGAGGCTTTGGCCTCGAGTGATGAGAGTTGTGCTATCCATTGTTCGAACGGCCCGCCGATGTCCAGCAGATACTTCTCCCAAAGCTGCGCCAGACCGGTGAAGCTACTCCGAGGTGACCATAACAGCGCCATCAGCAGCAAAAAAATGGCTGCAATCATAATAGTGCTGGCAAGCGCTTGAATATAGGCTATATTGGCAGTGAAAGTAACCAGCACGCTGCCCATGCACAAGAATACCGCGAGCATGACGATCAGGAAGCCACGAATAAAATCAACGCGCCTGTCAGAACGATGTTCGTCGGTGCGGATGAAGAGCAAGGGCACCAGCAGTATGATCAACGTCAGTTCCAGCGTGGAGGTGACCGTTGCAGAGAGGCCATGCAGACCAAACAATGCGGGCGTGGTTATCACTATAAGATGGAGAAAAAGCACGATGACAGCGACACCATAGGCGACCCGACCGAGTCCTTGTGAAAAAATTCTCCCCGTGAGCAGGCTCAGCAACAGCAGCATCCAGAAAGGTATCAGCCAGACATTCAACCAGATCAGGAAAACACCGATTGCACCGAGTAAAATCAGAAGTTGAGTGAGGCTGAAATCGATTTCCTGCTTGTACACCGGTTGCCACAGCAGGAAGAAACCGAAATGCGTGATGAACAGGCTTCGCGAGATGTTGATGTTGTCGCTGAATGAAATAGCCGCGATCAATGACATCGTCATCAGTCCGAGCAGCCGGTGCTCATTGCCAGATAACAGTTTTTCGGATAGAAGCGACATGTCGTAATGCTTACACCAGGTGTCAACAAACAGTTAGTGCGGTGAAGATGTTTGCAAATGTATTGACGATAGCGAAATTTACCATAATAGAATCAATGCGTAATCGGCTGCTATGGCTTTCCTTGCTGGTATTGGCAATCAGTTTCGGTTTGGTCGAGTTCATCGGAGAGCTGGCAATCACAGAGCACCGGGTTACCCAGGTGTCGATACTCGCGGCACTACTTCGAATCAATGCGGTGATCATGATCGCACTTTTCGTTGTGTCAACGATGCTGCGCGAACTCAATGACAAAACGCTGGAAATGATTGTGGCGATGCCAATTGCCAGGAGTAGCTACTATCTGGGTAAACTCATTGGCTTCATACACCTCGCGCTTATTGTCACGGTCTGTTTCAGCATGCTTCTGCTGCTTTACGCGTCGGGCAGCCAGGTGCTGATCTGGTCCGTATCGCTGCTACTCGAGCTTGTGCTGATAGTGGTGCTGGCCCTGGTCATGATATTCACCTTCAGACAGATGCCCATTGCTTTGACCGGTGTATTCGTCTTCTATGCCGCCTCGCGTGCAATAGCCTCCTTTCATCTCATGGCAATGTATCCAGTCATCGCCCATTCCAGCGTTTCCCAGAAATTCATCGAGCGCTTTATCGAAGTGTTGACCTGGCTGCTGCCCGATTTGCATCTTTTTACCCAAACGGAATGGCTGGCATACGATACCGGTCGTTTCGAGATGTTGTTGCCGTTGTTGACTCAGACGTTGATCTACGTGACTCTGCTATCGGCTATTGCACTGTTCGATTTCTATCGAAAGAATTTCTGATGTTCAGGCGCTATTTCGATAGGGACAGACCGTTTGGAGACGTGCCGCTAGCGGTGACGATTATGCTTGTGCTTGCGCTGATGGCACAACTGATCTGGCATGGATCGCAGGCGCCGATAACAGCGAGAGCCGAAGATCTGCCCCAGCCACTGTCGCCGGGTGCCTATATCATCGGCTCTCTCGGCGAACCGATCGCGACAGCCAAGGTGCTCAATCTGTGGTTGCAGGCCTTTGACAATCAACCCGGCCTTAGCCTTCCCCTCCATTCGCTTGACTACAGTGTCGTCATCGAATGGCTGGACACGATTCTGGAGCTTGATCCCGACGGCCATTATCCGATGTTGGTCGCAGCCAGGGTGTATGGCAGCGTGAGCGACCGCGTCAGGCAACGCGAGATGATGGCATTTATATTCGACAAGTTTAATCAGGAGCCCGAAAAGCACTGGCGTTGGCTGGCCCATGCGGTTATTGTCGCTCGGCATGAACTCAAAGATATGCCGTTGGCGTTGAAATACGCGAATGCCCTGGCAGATAAGGCAGCAGTCAGCGCTGTACCGTATTGGGCGAAAGACATGAGAATCATGCTGCTGGAAGATATGGATCAGGTCGAAGCCGCAAAGGCGCTGGTCGGTGGCTTGATTGTCAGCGGCGAGGTGACAGATCCGCATGAGCTAGATTTTCTCAAGATGAAACTTGCCGAACTCGAGGACAGAATGACGAAATCTCGACGGGATGTTGACAAATAGACACTAAGACCAGCGCTTCGCGGCAATCTGCGGCAAAAATAGCCGTAAGCCGCTGCGTTTTGGTCTATAAATGTTGGTATGTTAATTGCTCCGTTGATAACAACGAAAACGCGACAATAACAGATGAGTCTGACCGGTATGAAAAATTTGAATAGACAAGAAGGCTTCACCCTGATCGAGATAGCCATCGTGTTGGTGATCATCGGCCTGCTTCTGGGGGGCGTGCTCAAGGGGCAAGAGCTCATCAATACGGCACGAGTGCGTGCGATGAACAATACCGTGGACGGCATAACCGCAGCCTGGTTCAGCTTTCAGGACCGTTACCGTTCTTTCCCAGGCGATTATCTCGACGCGCAATCAACAGTGACTTTACCCGGTGCACCAGCAGGCGGTGATGGCAATGGCCTGGTCGATACTGATAGCGAGCGCGCGCTGGTCTGGGTTCATCTCGAAGCAGCCGGTTACCTGACTGGAGGCTATACCAATGCCGCGGCGACGGTTCTCGCTGATGACTATGCGTGCCCACCGACGGTATGCCCTGACAATGGCTTTGGTTCGGGCATGAACCTTTCCTATGGCACCCTGGCACAAACAGGCGCAGCCAACACGCACGAACTGATCAGTGGCCGAGGTGTCCCTGTCGAAGTCATCGCTGAGCTGGATCGGAAAGTCGATGACGGTTCGCCCGATTCCGGAGCGATGCAGCTCGGTGTGGCCGGGACGGGTTGGGATGCGACAGCAGAGGCCCTTTGCATCACCGCCGTCAACGATTACGAGCTTCAGAATCCCAGCGACAACTGTGCCGCTGTATTCCGCAACTTTTGACACGTACGGGTTGAGCTGCTTCGCCGAGCCCAGCTTCCCCGGGCTCTGCGTTTTTGCGTGATTGAAGTCGATGAGCGAATCCGCGATCGAGTGCCATAAGCTTCTAAAAAGTTATGGACAAAACCGCGTACTCGATGAAATAGATCTCAGAGTTGATGCCGGCAGCTTTTATGCGCTGGTGGGCGTCAATGGTTGCGGTAAGTCGACGATGATCAAGGCGATACTCGACCTTGTCGCAATTGATCGCGGTTCGATCGAGCTGTTTGGCATATCACACCGCCAGGTCAGTTCTCGAAATCAGGTGGCCTACCTTCCAGATCGCTTTTCGCCCCCTGCATACCTCAGGTGCAAGGAGTATTTTCAATACATGTTAGAGCTCTACGCGAACAAACAGAGCAGTCGTCAAATTGAGGAAATGCTCGATATGCTTGCGCTCGACCGAACGATCATGGATTCCTCAGTGCGGCGCCTGTCCAAAGGCATGACCCAAAAACTGGGCATTGCATCCTGCTTGCTGAGCGGCAAAAAATTGTTGATGCTCGATGAGCCGATGAGCGGCCTGGACCCTAGGGCGCGGGCATCATTCAAGCGACAGCTGTTCAGGCTCAAACAACAAGGTGTGACCCTGTTCTTCAGCTCGCATCTACTGGCCGATGTCGATGAATTGGCAGACAGGATGGCCGTCTTGCACCGAAGGCAGGTATGCTTCGAGGGTACCCCTGGAGAATTCAGGCAGACCTATCGCGGCGGTAACCTGGAACAAGCCTACATCAATTGTATCGACAAGATAGATCAGTCACCTTTGTAAGGTATTCGGATCGGGCCAGCCCACATTTCCGTGGGTTAACGTTACTCGATTTCATGTTCCTTGATCTTGCGCGTCAAGGTGTTCCGGCCCCATCCCAGCAGGTTGGCAGCGTCATTCTTGCGTCCGCCGGTTTTATTCAATGCCGCTTTGATCAGAATCTTTTCAACCTCTGGTATGACCTGCTCGGCGATGGCCTTGCCGCCGGAGGCGAGTTGTTGCTGAGACCAGCTTGACAACTTGTCCTGCCAGTTCTGGCTGGCTGCTTCGGTCCGTGTGCTCGATTCAGGTTGCAGCTCCAGTGGAAGGTCGGACATATGGATCGTCTGGCCGGAAGTCATCACTGCCAGCCAATGGCAGGTGTTTTCGAGCTGTCTGACGTTACCCGGCCAGTCGAGCGTCGACAGATATTCCTCGACTTCCGGAAGGATGGTCTTGGGTTCGACCTCGAGTTCCTTGATCGCACGCCCCAGAAACAACCTCAGGAGTGCGGGGATATCTTCGCGCCTTTCTCGCAACGAAGGCAGTTGGATACGGATCACGTTGAGACGGTGAAACAGGTCTTCGCGGAACAGACCCTTCCTGACATTTTCCTCCAGATTCTGATGCGTGGCCGCGATCACACGCACGTTGACTTTGATCGGTGTATGGCCGCCGACGCGGTAAAATTCACCATCGGACAGCACTCGCAGCAAACGCGTTTGCAACTCTGCCGGCATGTCGCCGATTTCATCAAGAAACAACGTGCCTTTGTCGGCCTGCTCGAATCGCCCGCGTCTCAGCGACTGCGCGCCGGTAAACGCACCTTTTTCGTGGCCAAACAATTCTGATTCCAGGAGCTCTCTGGGTATCGCTGCGGTATTGATCGCGATGAACGGCTGGTCCGCCCGCGGGCTGTGCCGGTGCAAAGACAGCGCGACCAGCTCTTTGCCGGTACCGGACTCGCCGGTAATCAGTACGTTGATGTTTGATTTGGACAAGCGCCCGATCGCGCGAAATACTTCCTGCATCGAGGGGGCTTCCCCGATAATTTCAGGCGTGTCGGATATGATCTCGGGCACGTGTTCCTGTGCCTTATGACGATCACTGGCACGCTGTGCCAGTTCGACAGCATCGTCGATGTCAAAGGGTTTCGGCAGATATTCAAAAGCGCCGCCCTGGTATGCCGATACCGCACTCTCCAGATCGGTATGCGCAGTCATGATGATCACCGGCAGATTAGGGTGCAGTTCGGACAGGCGCGACAACAATTCCAGGCCATTCATGCCTGGCATCCGGATGTCCGTAATGACAGCGTCCGGTTCACCGCCCTTCAGTTTCTCGAGCACATTGTTGGCGCTGTCAAAACTGGTGACCTCCATACCACCATTTTCCAACGCTTTTTGTAGAACGAAGCGTATCGAGTCGTCATCGTCAATGATCCAGATATGACGCGATTCAGTCATGACCATTCTCCAGCGGTATCAAGATCGTGAAACAGGTTTCACCCGGCTTACTGGTGAATTCAATCAAGCCGTTATGTTGTTGTATCAATGACTGAGCAATCGAGAGACCCAGTCCCGAACCCTCAGCGCGGCCCGTCACCATTGGAAAGAATAATGTTTCTGTCAGGTCTTTCGGTATGCCTTCGCCATTATCTATGATGTCGATCTGTGCGACCAGCGGATAGGTATGTGACCGAATCGCGCAGTTTCGTCTCGGTCGCGTGCGCAGGATGATCTGGCCTTCACCGTTGAGCGCGGTAACCGCATTCCTGGCGATGTTCAAGAGCGCCTGAATCAGCATGGATTCATCTGCGCGCAGATCCGGCAGGCTCGGGTCGTAATCGACGATAAATTTGATCGATTCGGCTTCTGCACTGACCAACTGGCGAATGTGCTCGAGCACTTTGTGTATGTTGAGATTGTCTTTGACCGGCAGGTTCTTGGGTCCGAGCATGCGATCGACCAGGCTCTGCAGACGGTCCGCTTCTCTGATGATGATCCGGGTGAACTCTTTATTCTCGGCATCCAGCACGCGGTCCAGCAGTTGTGCCGATCCGCGAATACCGCCGAGCGGATTCTTGATCTCATGGGCGAGCCCCCGCAGCAGACTGCGGGTCGCGTCGTGTTGGTGTATCAGCGTTTCCTCCTTCGAGATCTTCATGAAGCTGTTCAAGCGGGTAAATTCGAGCAGCAGGAACCGACCGACCGGCCGGTAGGCTATCGGTGACGCAGAGTAATCGACGTTCAACATCGAGCCATCATGGCTCTGTAAACAGGTGTCGTATACCGTGAAAGGATGCCCGGAAACGAGCGAGCGAGACAAGCGATCGTGAAACTCCGGCTCGCTGGGCACCAGTTCTTCGATCGACCGGTTCATCGCTCGACGACTGCTGACCTGAAAAAGATGTTCAGCAGAGGGGTTCATGCACTCGACGCACAGGTCCTGGTTGATCACCAGAACACCAGAATGCAGGTTATCGAGGATGGCTTGTAGAGGGCTCGTCTCGCTCATGTACGAAGCACACTGCAAATTTTGAACCAATTTTCCACGGCATCGGAAAAACCTGCTGTTGATAGAAAGCGATCGTAAATACAATAAGTTACAAAACGACGCGTCTGCGCGACGGCGCCATACAGGATCGGTCAGAAAGACCTGTCAAATCTTCAGAGATTATAGCGCACCAACTTGGTGCGGGTGTGATTTTTTGGCGGCCCTGTTACAGTATCGGGCTCGGGTCATCGCAGAAAGATTGGTCTTAGGGGCCGCCTCGCGGGATCGCGGATGCGCGTTTCAGGTGCACGGTGACGTTCTTGGTGCGCTTCAGTGTTCTGCGTTTTTCGTCCCTGATCTCCGCCCGGATTTTGTGCGTTCCTCTGTCGATGTTCGACAGCGGCTGCACCAGGCTCTGGCTTTTGCGGACCACTGCACTGCCATCGACGTAGACCCAGATGCTGTGGCCGTTTTCAACGTCGAGGGGTGGTTCGAGCTGCAATGCGACCGGGATGGAGCCGGTGTTATCCCAGATCGTATCGTCATTGCGTGGCTGTGCGATTGCGAACGTTGTGTATTTGGTCGGTGGCTTTTTAGCCGGCGCCCCCTCGCTGCCTTCGGGTGCTTCGGCCTCCGTTTTTTCGGCTGCTGCGGGTTTGGGCGCACTTTCGACGGTTGATAACGGTGGCGGTTTCAACTGTTCCGCGCCGGGTGTCGGTGTGTCCGAGTAGACGATATTGCCGTCCTGATCGACGCTTTTGTAAAGCTGGGTAGCGACGAGGCTGGTCGTAAACAGGGTTACGACCGAGGCGAGCATAGTGGCGTGTACAATTCTCATGATCTGAGCATAGCCCGTGATCGCAGCGAGCGCAACGATTTGGACGGGCTGACGTCGCGTCAATAGTCAAAAAAAAGCCCCGCAATGCGGGGCTTTTGCTGGTTCAAAAGATCGTTCAGACGCTGTAGTACATATCGTATTCACACGGATGTACGGCCAGGCGTTGGCGGGAAACCTCGACACTCTTTAGCGCCAAATAGCCATCGATCATGTCATCATCGAACACACCGCCGGCCGTCAGGAACGCGCGGTCTTGATCCAGCGCTTTCAGTGCTTCATCAAACGAGAACGCTACTTGTGGGATCGCGGCCTCTTCCTCCGGCGGCAGGTCGTACAGGTCTTTGTCCAGCGCATCGCCCGGATGGATCTTGTTCTGGATGCCATCGAGGCCGGCCATCAGCATCGCAGCGAAGCATAGATACGGATTGGCTGTGGAGTCCGGGAAACGCACCTCGATGCGACGCGCTTTCGGGCTCGAAACGTGCGGTATGCGTATCGATGCAGAGCGGTTGCGAGCCGAGTAGGCGAGCATGACCGGTGCTTCAAAGCCCGGTACCAGGCGCTTGTAGCTGTTGGTCGAGGCGTTCGCAAACGCGTTCAGCGCCTTGGCATGCTTGATGATGCCGCCGATGTAATGCAGGGCCATTTCCGACAGGCCGCCGTATTGATCACCGGCAAAGATGTTTTCACCGTTCTTCGAGATCGACTGGTGCACGTGCATGCCGTTGCCGTTGTCACCGACCATTGGCTTGGGCATGAAGGTGGCGGTCTTGCCAAACGCGTGCGCGACGTTGTGCACGACGTACTTGTAGATCTGTACCTCGTCCGCCTTGCGCACCATGGTATTGAACAGCGCGCCGATTACGCACTGGCCCGCGGTGCCGACCTCGTGATGGTGGACTTCGGTCTCGCAGCCCATTTCTTCCATGGTCAGGCACATCGTCGAGCGAATGTCCTGTAATGAATCGATCGGCGGCACCGGGAAATAGCCACCCTTGACGTGGGGACGGTGTCCCATGTTATTGCCTTCGTATTCCTTGCCGGTGTTCCAGGCCGCTTCTTCGGATTCGATCTTGTAGAAAGTGCCGCCGATCTCATCGCCCCATTGTACGCCGTCGAACACAAAGAATTCGTTTTCTGGCCCAAAGTAAGCCGTATCGCCAATGCCGGTCGATTTGAGGTAGGCTTCGGCGCGATTCGCCACTGAACGCGGGTCGCGGTTGTAGCCCTGCATCGTCGTCGGTTCGATCACGTCGCAGCGCAAATTCATCGTGACTTCTTCACAGAAGGGATCGATCACGGCTGTGGTGGTGTCCGGCATCAGAATCATGTCCGATTCATTGATGCCTTTCCAGCCCTGGATCGACGAGCCATCGAACATCTTGCCCTCGCCGAGTACATCTTCATCGATCGTGTGGCTGGGGACGGAAACATGCTGTTCCTTGCCCTGGGTGTCGGTGAAACGGAAATCGACGAATTTAACGTCTTTTTCCTTGATCAAATTTAGAACGTCACTTGCAGACATTTACTTGCTCTCCAGTATGGAATGAAATTTCCGTCGCTAATCGTGCTGATCAATCGGACGGTGCGGATTTTTGTAAAGCGGTATTTTGCAGGAACTGTGCCAGCTTTTACAATCGACTAAGTCGCTGTTTTTTTTCCAAAGTAGTGCATATTTTGAATATTGCCGCTTCGGCTTGGTGCACCCATATCTGGGTTGCACCAAAATGACGCATTAATGAAATTTCAGCACAGCCGTCCCAACTCCCGGAACATTCAGGCTGGCGTGTTGAAACGCTGCCTGCAACTGCCTGCTGCTTTCAACATCGGCCACCTTCTCGAGTGGCATGCTGGCCTCGACACGAATCTCACCTTTGAGATAGTGCAGCGTGATATCGTCGATGGATTCCAGTTCAGGTATTGCGGCCCATCGTTGCCGCAATTCGCGCGTCAGTTCGCTGCGCAGCGGCAAGTGCATGCTCCGAGCCACTTCCTCGTCATCCTCAGGATCGATGTGGACGGTCACATCGTTGATGGCATCGAACGAATCGATCAACATTTGCTCTACCGTCTCCGAGATATGATGACCCTCCGAAACGCTCACACGCGGCGCGACCAGAATATGGACATCAATGTGAGCATGATGTCCCATTCTGCGCGTGCGCAGCATGTGCAATTCGCGTACACCCTCGTGAGCGAGTATCTTCTGCCGGATTTTTTCAACCAGCTCGGGTTCGAGACTGGCATCAACCAACTCCTGAACGCTGTCATAGCCTAGCTTGAAGCCGATCCTTACGATCATCAGTGCGACGACGATCGCGGCGTAGGCATCGAGCTTGGGCATGTCGAGTTGTGTGCCTGCGATACCCACCAGCACCACGATCGAAGACACCGCGTCGCTGCGATGATGCCAGGCGTTGGCCACCAGCAGGTTGGAGCGGATGCGCTTACCGACAATCCGCGTGTAGTGGTAGAGCCCCTCGTTGCTGAGTATCGAGATCCCAGCGATCCACAGCGTGAACGGGTCCGGCTTGGCAATGGCTTTATCGCCGACCAGGCTGACGATGGCGTCATAAGCGATCCCGAGGCCCACGATGACCAGCAAAACCGCGAGCGCGACCGTCGCGATCGTCTCGAAACGTGCGTGTCCATAGGGATGTTGCTCATCGGCCTCCTCACTCGCGTGCCTGGCGGCGAAGAAAACCATTGCGTCACTGGCGAGATCCGACAGTGAATGCAGACCGTCTGCTATGAGGGCCTGGGATTGGCCTAGAAATCCACCCACCAGCTTGGTGGCTGATAGCATCAGATTGACGAAAACGCCCCAGAGCGTTACCCGATTGATAGCTTGATGACGCTGCTGAATCGTTATCTCCATAATGCTATTTTCAATCCCGGGACCGGTGTGCGCAAGTGATCACATCCGTGTTTCTATTTCAGGAGCTGGTCCATTGTATTGATGTTGCGAAAGTTATTCTCATTATCCATGGACAGTACGAAGGCTTCGTTCGCGACCAGCCAGTCCATCACGCTGAGCTGATTGTGAGCGAGACACGCATGGATAGTGCTCGCGAACGTACAGTGCATCAGCAAGATCAATTGAAGCCGGTTCTGCATGCAGACGGCGATCAGCTTGGATTGTCGTGTGTGTTTGCGCATCATCGCGACAAGATCGTCCGGTAAAGCCGGCATGTCACAGGGGACGACCAGGGCCCACTGGTGTCTGCAATGCGGCAACGTGCTGGAAATGCCAGAGAGCGGCCCTTGGAACGGATAAGCGCTATCACTGACCACGGGGTAACCGAAGCTTCTGTAGGCTTCGAGATTCCGGTTCGCGCTGATGATGATGTCGTCAACCTGTGGCGCAATCCTGTCGATCACATGCTCAATCAAAAGCCTATCCCGATATTCTAGCAGGCCTTTATCCATGCCACGAACGCGCCGGCCTTTGCCGCCTGCAAGAATGATACAGCTGATGTCAGATTGGCGCATGTTTAGCGAGGGTGCGGGACATTTCGGGCTTTTTTGCGAACGAGCATGCTCAATATGCATTTATACTTTTCCATTTTCGACAAATTGCGTCCGATAAGCAAAACAGTCAGCAACGAAAAAACTGTTTCAGGCCTTGTCTCCCGCTGACCGGTCATTGCGAGGAGCGGCAGCGACGCGGCAATCCCCTGAATCTTGCGCGCGCAGGTGCGCACCAGGGCGGGGCGGTTGAGCCGCTGTTTGCACTGTATCATTGCAGCAGCCAGAGCGTCATGCCCTTCAATGATCACGATCGTAGGTAAATTCAGTGGGTTAGTCACAAGAAACTGGTGGCATGCATCTTGCTGCTGATTACAGGGCGTATTGAGTGGATGCCGGTATATGGATCTGATTGTCTTTGCTGATAACGCTGAAAGTTCGTGGCCTCTCATGCATGTTGCATCGAAGGCTGGTTGCCGTGTGTGCGACGTTCTCACAATCGATGACGAAGCCGCGCTGACCATCGAACGGGTTCAGCCTGATGTGGTCATTTTCCTGATCGATCAGGTCAGTACTAGCGCGATCAACAAAATAAGCACGATTACGGAAAAACAGCCCGTTCCGATGCTGGTGTTCACCCGGGATTCGCGCTCCGAGTCGATAAGCGCGGCTGTGGCAGCGGGCGTGAGTGCATTCGTGATCGATTGTAATGATATCTCGCGTCTGGACTCGCTGATCAAAGTCGCTCGGGTGCGTTTTCGGGAACAGCAGCGCATCATGCAGGAGCTGAGATCGGCAAAGAATGCTTTGCGGGACCGCAAGCGCATCGAGAAAGCGAAAGGAATCATTATGCAGAGCAAGAGACTGAGTGAGGATCAGGCTTACAGTGCCATGCGCAAGCTGGCTATGAACCACAACAAACGTATCGGAGAAATCGCTGAACAGATCATTTCTGCATCCGAAGTGCTGGTATAACAAATAATTGAGACAAAACAAAAAATGTCGCTAGCGCCACTGAACGAGGAGGGGATGTCATGTCAAATGACTGGTTGCAGATTCGCGGAGATCCATCGATACGCGCGTTTCTCTTTAATCAACAGCGCACATCGAATGAATTCGATCAACATATGGATGAGGTGATCGGCAAGGTAGCCGGCCTGATGACCGATCACGGTGTGTTTCATACCAAAGTGCATTTCTCCAGCGGCCAGGTCAGCCTGTGGCTGGTAGAAGACCCGATGCGGTACCGGGTCTATGTCAAAGAGGAATTTCTAAGACATGATGCATTTCACAGTTATCCGCTGTCGCCTTACCCATCGGAGGCGGTAATCAGCCCTCAGTCGATCATGCCGGTGCTTGATGGTTTCAAGCAGCTGCGCTGGAAAGATCCCCAGGTCTATCTGCGGTCCGGCTCGTTGAATGTCGTCAATGGTGTCGTAGGGCTGAACTTTTCATGCGATGGCACGCATTACATGAAATGCGATGAATTTCTGGTCAGGATGCACGAGATCGCCTGACAGAAAATACACCCACTCTTGTGCTGCGGCGTGCTACAGTGGGGCAATGCAACGTGAATTCGGCAGAGTGAAACGGCTTTTGCTGACGCTGGTGTTCCTCACTGGCTCGGCAACAGCGATGGCTTTACCGGATATCCCGTTTTGCCCATTGGGCGGGCCTCCCGGCTGGTGGGACCGGATCATGGACGATGATCCGCCACCTCGCTACCTGCCCCCCTTGTATTACACGCCACCGCCGCTGCCGCCCTACTGGCATGCAGCGCCCATGTTATACCCGGCACCGGATTTACGCGCCTATCCGCAGCCTCCGCACAGCCACTGAGCCGGGTAGGGATCCCGGTAGACTCCTCCCCTTACTTTGAGAAAAGCGAAGACAGCAGCCTCTTGGGGAAGGCCAACGGGGGAGCACCATGTCGGCCCTTCGATCTTCTGACGAACTTGTCCAGTTCAATCGCAACCAGGCTGGGAAAGAACGCCAGAAGGATCACCGGCCACCATTCCAGCGGGAACTCGGCGGTCCGAAACAGGGACGCCGCTTCGGGGAAAAGTGTCGGAATGAACCGGATTGCTATACTCGCTGCAATTCCACCCAACAGCCACTTATTGCTCAGCGGGTTGAGCGTAAAGACCGAGTCATAGATCGAGCGCGCTGACACGACATAGCCGAAGTGCGCGAGCAAGATCGCCCAGAAAGCCGCTGTTTGCGCCTGTGTGAGTAGAAGAGCATCGACGACGACGCCGTCAACCACCGCAGCTGATCCGAAGTAGTAATAGATGAGAAATCCCGGGGTTGCGATCGCGAAGCCCAGAATGACCACCCGCTGAATAAACAGGCTGTCGATGATATGGGCGTCTGCATCCCTTGGCGGCCTATTGAGCAAGGCTCGCTCCTTGGCTTCCATCATCAGCGGAAGCGTCAGCAACACCGAGTCGAGCAGGTTGATCCAGAGGATCTGGACCGGCTCGAGCACGAACCGCGCTCCAAACACCGGCACGAACGCAGCCAGGAGAATTGCTCCCATGATCAGCAGTGCCTGCGCCGCATTGGTTGGCAGCGTATAAAGAATCGCTTTTTGCAGATTCGTCCACGCGTGCCGGCCTTCCTCGACCGCGGCAACGATGGTTGCAAAGTTGTCGTCGGCCAAAACCATGTCCGACGCTTCGCGCGCAACCTCGGTTCCGGCCTGACCCATCGCAACGCCAATGTCCGCCTGTTTAAGTGCGGGCGCATCGTTCACGCCGTCCCCGGTCATCGCGACGACGTGATTATTCGCCTGCAGCGCTTCGGCAATATCTTTCTTGTGCTCTGGCGCAACCCGCGCAAAAACAGACACCTCCTCAACCACGCTTCGGAGTGTGTCGGCATCCATGTTCGACAATTCGGTGCCTGCCACGACCCGCGTCGCCTTGATCCCGAGCTGATTGGCGACGGCCTGGGCGGTATCCGGATGGTCGCCCGTCACCATAACCGTACGGATGCCGGCTCCCTTACACTTGCTCACCGCTTCGATCGCCGACGCCTTGGGCGGATCGATCATCCCCTGCAAACCGGCGAAGGTCATGTTATGCAGGTCATCATGGCGCAGATCTTCATGGGCGCGATCAACTTCTTTATAGGCAAATCCAAGCGTGCGCAGCGCATCCTGAGCAAACATCTTGGCAGCCCCGAGATACTCTTGCGGGTCGAGCGCTTGCCGGGAGCACTCAGCACCCAGGCCCGTCGCACACATGCCAAGCACGACCTCCGGAGCGCCCTTGACATAGATGTATCGATGGTCGCCAGTGTCCACCAGCACGGCCATGTACTTTGTCGCGGAGTCGAACGGTATCTCCTCGAGCCGGGAGACTCCTTCTTGTGCGATCTCGGCCTTTGCCGCCGAGACTTTGAGCGCAAGTTCCGTCGGATCGCCGACGCCGCCACCCTCATCGCGCAGATGCGCGTTGTTGCAATGAAAGCCTGTTTCCAAAAGCACCTTGAGCGCTGGTGTCTCGTCAACATCGACAGACCGACCATGGCTCGCGAAACGCCCATTCACGTCATAACCCACGCCGGAAACCTGATACATCTCGCCCGCCGTATAGACCTTTGTCACCGTCATGCGATTCTCGGTGAGCGTGCCGGTCTTGTCGGAGCAAATGACCGAGGTTGCACCGAGTGTTTCCGCCGCTGGCAGTTTGCGGATGAGCGCCTTTTTTGTCGCCATGATCGTGCCGGAAACCGCCAAAATGGCGGTGACGAGCGCGGGTAGCATTTCCGGGATTGCGGCGACAATGAGTGAAACGGCGCCGAGGAAGCTGTAGCCCATGTCATATCCGAGATAGATCCCGTATAGGAAATTAAAGGCGCCAACGACCAGAATCGCTTTGATCAGAGTGTGTACGAATTCCCTCATTTTGCGCTGTAGCGGCGTCGTGCCTGAGTCGGCGGCTTTCACCATATCGGCGATCTTGCCGAATACGGTCCGTTCCCCGGTTTCGACGACAACGCCTTTGGCTGTACCTTGGGTAAGATAGGTACCCGAAAATCCCATATTGCGCTGGTCTCCGGGAACGATGTTTTCACCGGCGATAACCGCGGTGGTCTTTTTTGCCGGAATCGACTCACCGGTGAGCGAAGACTCGTCAACATGCAAGTTACTCGTCTCGATGAATCGGACATCCGCCGGAATCTTATCGCCCCCTTCGAGTACAACGATGTCTCCAGGGACGAGCTCGCTCGACGGGATGCGCTCAAGCCCGCCTTTGCGCATGACGACGCATTCAGGGACCATCATGCTTCGGAGTGCGTCGAGCGCGCCCTCCGCTTTGCCCTCTTGGACGAAACCAAGAATGGCGTTGAGAACGACGACGGAAAGGATCACAATCGTGTCGGGAAGCATATGGCTTCCAAGCGATGTCAGCACCCCGGTAATACCTGCCGTAATGAGCAGGATGATCACCATCGGATCATTGAACTGTCGAAGAAATCGAATCCACGCAGGTGTCTTTACTAATGCTATTTCATTCGGTCCAAACTGCTGAAGCCTTGTCTGAACCTCGTTCGCGCTCAAGCCGCTGCGAGATGTCTGTAATTTTTCGATTGCTTCTTCGGCGGTCAGTCCGTGCCAGTTCATGCTCATTGTTGTATTACCTTTATTATTGCTTGTCCGTATACTTCACAAATTATGCTCAATCTCGCGTATGCCTTGGTTCCGCGAGAACATGTCCTCAGTTGGCCGTAATCGGCATTACGCCACCACTCAGGAGATTATTTTTCTGGAACCAATATGGCCCGCGACACGGGCGCATATGCGCAAGATATTTCGGTTGGATTTTTAAAAACTGTAAGCAGGGAGATACTGCTAAGCCTGCTGGTAATTTCCTTGTTCATGAGAAATTTAGAAGCTGCTAATATTATCATTTAGACGTCATTCGCGTCAAAGAGAAACCTCGGTGTTCCCAGCGAGACAACAGGCTTTTCCGCGAACCGATCTCTGAGATAAAAATACCAGGGTGGCGGCTTGCCCTTATAATTCGAATCCTGTGTGCAACATGCGGGCTAGCCCGCCGAGACTGTTTCGACGACGGGCTCTGGTGGAAACAGGATGAAGTGATCGATATCCAGCTCGATGCCCACTTCGCTGCCTATGGCATAGTCATATCGGCTGGGCATCAATGACAGCAGTTGCACACCATCCTCCTGTCTCAGCGTGTACAAGGTATCGGCACCCATGAAAGCGCGATCGGTGACCCTGCAGCGAATCGGGCTTTCTTCGACGATCAGCACATCATCGGGACGGAGCAGGATATCAACGGGTGTCCCTTTGGGCCAGGGATAGGCTCGGTTGCCGGAGAGGCGCCCCATGGCGGTATTTACACAATCCGCAGAGACCAGTTCACCCCGCAGGAAGCTGCCCTTGCCAATGAAATCAGCAATAAAGCGATCGTTGGGCTCGTGGTAGAGGTTGAACGCCGTATCCCATTGCAGCATTCGGCCATGGTTCATAACACCTATCTTTTCACCCATCACGAAAGCCTCGTGCTGATCGTGGGTGACAAAGATGGCCGTCGCATTCTGCGAGCGCAGCAATTCGCGCACATCTACTGCGAGGCGTTCACGAAGTTCCACGTCCAGGTTGGAAAAGGGTTCATCGAGCAGCAGAAGGGAGGGCTGGGGAGCCAGGGCACGTGCCACGGCAATGCGCTGTTGCTGACCGCCGGATAACTCCGCCGGGTAACGCTTTCCATACCCCTGCATGCCGATAAGTTCGAGCAGGCGGTCGACAACCTGCCTTTTGCTACCAGCCGTTTGGCGCCTCAGCCCAAAGGCAATGTTTTCGCTGACAGTGAGGTGCGGGAACAGGGCATAGTCCTGGAAGACCATGCCGAGGTTTCGTTGCTCGGGAGGCACGAGCATACCCGGTGAGGAAACGATTTTGCCATTGAGGCGTATCTCGCCCGAGGTTACGGACTGGAAGCCGGCGATCGCCCTGAGCACGGTTGTCTTGCCGCAACCACTGGGGCCGAGCAGGCTGACCAGCTTGCCTGGGGCAATATGCAATTGCAGACCATCGACCACAGCATGGTCATCATAGCCACAATGCAGGTCATCAATTTCGAGCAACAGGTCCATAAACGATTAGCGATCCTGAAGAGTCTTTCTGACCAAGAGTATGACGGGCAACAGGCCCACCATGACCAGGGTGATGGCCGGCAGGGCGGCCCGTTCCCATTCACCTTCCGAGGTCATCTCATAGATTCGAACAGCCAGTGTATCCCAGCCAAAGGGACGCATCAGCAGGGTGGCGGGCATCTCCTTCATAGTGTCCACCAGCACCAGCAGCATGGCCGTGAACAGGCCGGGCCTGAGCAACGGCAGATAGATTTTTGTGAGCACATGCCGTGGTGTCGCCCCGAGGGTACGTGCCGCCTCGGGGACGCTGCGCTTGATACGAGACAGGCCAGTTTCTACCGGGCCATGGGCCACGGCCATGAAACGAATGACATAGGCCAGAACAAGGGCAAACACACTTCCACCGAGGATCTGTCCAGTAGTGGCGCTGCCCACGCTGGCCAGCATGGCATGGATCAGATTGTCGGCCTGAGTCAGCGCGATCATGATACCCACCGCCAGCACCGAGCCAGGCAGGGCATAACCAAGAGTAGCGATGGTTGCCGTGAGCGCGGTCAGACGGTCTCGCTGGTAGCGGCGGGAAAACCCAATCACCAAGGCGCACGCCGTTGTGACAAGGGCGGCGAGGAGGCCCAGTAACAAAGTGTGGTAGAGCAGGCCAAGGTAGCGTGCATCGAGTTCCTCGCTGATCGCCGCGAAGGCCCAAAGGCATAACTGGATAAAGGGCGCGATGAAAGCAATGGCGAAGAACAGGCCGAGCAGAGTGGTGATGCCCCATCCGCGCCAGCCCTGAAAGCTGAAACGCGTTGTCAGAGCACTGCGCATGGTATCGTGGTAATCGCCACGGCTGCGGGTAAAGCGCTCCGTCATCAGGCTCAGGAAGACAAACAGCAGAAGCAAAGAGGCCAGCTGCGAGGCGGCCTGCAGGCTGAAGAAACCAAACCATGCCTTGTAGATGGCCGTGGTAAAGGTGTCATAGTTAAAGGTGGCCACGGTACCGAAATCGGCCAGGGTTTCCATCAATGCCAGGGACGTACCTGCGACGATGGCTGGGCGGGCCATCGGCAGGGCCACGCGCCAGAATACCCCTACCGGTCCATAGCCGAGCGTCTGGGCGGCCTCGAGGGTAGAGCGACCCTGGGTCAGAAAGGCCGTCCTCGCGAGCATGTACACATAAGGGTAGAGCACTAGCACCATCACGAAGATGACACCGCCGGTCGAGCGGATCTGTGGGAACCAGTAGTTGCCCACCCCCAGCCAGTCGCGCAGTGCGCTTTGCACGGGACCAGCAAAGTCAAGCAGGCCAATGGCCACGAAGGCCATGACATAGGCAGGGATGGCCAGCGGCAGCATGAGCATCCAGTCGAAAAGACGCCGACCGGGAAAATCACAGCGGGCTGTCAGCCAGGCCAGTGAAACGCCCAGCAGCACGACACCGAGGCCCACGCCAAGGACCAGCTTGATGGTATTGATGAAAAGCCGGCTCAGCAGGGTTTCTGCCAGGTGAGACCAGACCTCAGTGCTGGGTTGTAGCCAGCCCGAAAAAACGACCATGAGAGGAACGGCGACCAGCAGGGCCAGGGCCCCGCTTGCGAGATGCCATCTGTTGAATCTTCCGGTAGACGGGCCCGCCTTTCTGTCTGGCCTAACGGCAGGTAGATCCGGGGTGATTTCATGCATGCACGCTATTATGCCCGATCAACGGTATCCGGCACGATCCATCAGTTTGATGGCCTGGGCCTGCAATTTGCCGGCCTGCGCCACGTTGAGGTCGTCGGCCTTGAAGTCCCCCCAGGCTGCGACCACGGCATCTGCGGCAACGGCTGGGTTGATCGGATATTCCATATTCAGGCCAGCGAATTGCTGCTGAGCTTGTTCAGATGATAACCATTCCAGTAATTGGATAGCGCCATCACGGTTTTTCGCCTGTTTGGTGACTCCGGCACCTGAGATGTTTACATGGACACCGGTCGTGTCCTGGTTAGGCCAGAATAGGGCCAGTTTCATGTCGGGTTCTTCCTTCTGCAGTCGTCCAAAGTAGTACGTGTTGACGATTGCGACATCACACTGACCGGCAACAATGGCCTGCATGGCCATGGTGTCGTTGGAGAAGGGCTCAGTCGCCAGGTTGGCTACCCAGCCTTCGATGATCTGACTGGTGTTTTCCTCGCCATGGCGCGCGATCATCATCGCAACCAGTGACTGGTTATAGACCTTCTTTGAAGTACGCAGACACAGCCGACCTCTCCATTTGGGATCGGCCAGGTCCTCATAGCTCGTGAGATTCGCAGGCTTTACACGATCAGTACTGTAGACAATGGTGCGGGCGCGGATGGACAGGCCAAACCACTGATTACCCGGATCGCGCAGGTGGGCAGGAATATTCTGGTTCAGGGCCTCAGATTCGACAGGGCTCAGTACACCAGACTCGGCGGCCTGCCAGAGGTTGCCCGCATCGACGGTCATCAGCATGTCGGCAGGGGTGTTGGCACCCTCCGCCTTGAGGCGAGCCAGAAGGGGGCCAGCCTTGTCGGTGATATAGCGAATCTGAACGCCTGTCTGTTCCGTATAGGCGTCAAACAGCGGTTTGATCAGATGCTCCTTGCGCGCCGAGTAGACGGTAATCGTGTCTGGGTCTGCAGCATATGCCGGAAGCGAAAGAGCCAGGCCCAGTAGTGCGAGGATGGTCGTCTTCATAGCTAAAGCCTCGAAGTTTCAGTCAGTGGCCCTTTGCGGGGCCTTGTTCCCAAGTAGAAAGCGAATGATATTGATTCGCATTTTATAGTCAACAAAATTTGGCAATTCTTTTTCAGGCGAAGGACTGCATGCAAACATTCGCCTGAAAGCGACAGACGCGTCTTGCTCACGACCACGGGCTCGCAGATGAATATGAGTCGACGCGCTCGCATAATCAAGCACACATCATCAAAACCGCTTTCAGGCCAAGGATAGCCAGTGTCGCCAACGATTAGGTTATTTGGGGAATTTCAAAAGAAATGCCTTTGCGGCAGCGCAGTCATGTGGCGCACACGGCCCGAGGGCAAACACTATTGGTTCGACCCCGTTCCTACGTTCCTGCATGGAACGCCGCGACAACTGCGATGTCGGTCGTCAAGAGACCTGATCTAGCGCGTTATCATTATGGCTGGCGCAAATCTGGCGGGTGCCCTGAAAAAGCGTGAAGCCCTCCTTTTTCTCCAGGTAGGTCAGCAGCTTGACAATATGTCTGTGCGCTTCAGCGAGGCGCTCGCGACCGACGATGTCCTGTGCAGTTTTTGCCTTGCGTAGTGTCTCAAGGCTTTGTTGCACGGCCTGGCTGTCTCTCAGGGGCGCAGAGTTGAGCTGCTCGCGAAATTCATAGAGGGAAATGGTATCGAGTTCGTGCCCGTACTCCCCTTCCATGGTGTGCATCACGATCTTGCCGAGCGCTTTTTGTTCAGGCTGGAAGAAA
>JARFQK010000091.1 GCA_029287815.1 Gammaproteobacteria bacterium | reverse complement strand
CTTAAGCCGATACGGGTTGCTTCTGTAGGAAATGTCGGCGGCAGGGAAGCCGCCGTCGAGCCTACACGGACGTATTCACGGCGTTTTCCGGAAGAAGTAACCCGTGTCGGCGGGTCGATTGCCCGACGATAGCTGTTAAGTCAGTGCCATTCCCGTTGGCCCGCATTTCTCACCAGGCGGTGTCGCGCTTTGATAAGGCATTGGCCCGATTCAGAAAGCTCGGATGATAGCAACAACGTGTTTTTCAAGCATGCCTATCACGGTTCAGGCTGGTCTCCGCGTCCGCAATGCCTTTGTTTGCGGACCGCGGAGACGCTGAGGCGCAGAGAATGCCAATACAAAACTCTGCGTCTCAGCGTCTCTGCGGTAAGCAAAGCCTTTTTCACCCAAGGTTGTGTGCGAACGAGACGGGCTAGCGATCAAGTCGATGGTAGTTGGGCTGGAGCAGTGTTTCGAATCAATCGTCGCGAAGGATTTCATCGATGGGCCTGGGTCGGCCGACACCGTATCCCTGAGCATAATCGACGCCGATTTCTCTGAGCTTCTCCAGGATCGCGGCATTCTCAACGAATTCAGCAATTGTTTTTTTCCCCAAAACATGACCGATTTCGTTGATCGATTTGACCATAGCTCGATCCATTGGATCATCGAGGATATCTTTGACGAAGAGCCCGTCGATCTTCAGAAAATCAACGGGCAGGTTCTTCAGGTAAGCAAACGAGGAGAGACCGCTGCCAAAATCATCCAGCGCAAAATGGCAACCCAACTCTCGGAGACTGCTGATGAAGCCAATCGCGCTACTCAGGTTCGCAATGGCCACCGTCTCGGTGATCTCGAAGCAAATTTTTTGTGGATTGACACTTGCGGCATCCAGCTCGGCGATGATGAACTTCAGGAACGCCTTATTGTTCAGCGACAGGCCAGACAGATTGATAGAACAGAGACTTAGATGATCGCTATGCTCAGGCTGCCGCTGAAACCAGCGAAAGATCTGCGTAATAACCCACCTGTCGAGCTTGTCTGACAAATTATAGCGCTCTGCTGCAGGCAGAAACGCCCCCGGCATGACCAGCTCTCCCTTTTCGTCCTCCATCCTGAGCAGGAGTTCGTAATGCCCGCCATCACCGTGTTCTTGCTGTTGAATTGGCAGGATTTCCTGAAAATAGAGCTGGAAGCGATCATCTTCCAGCGCGCGTGGTATGCGCACCGCCCACTGCATTTCTCCGTACCGCTTGGCCAGCTCCTCGTCGTCTTCCTGATGCACATGAAGCCGATTCCGACCCTGTTCTTTCGCAATGTAACAGGCACTGTCAGCGGCACGAAGAACGTCACCCAGATTTCTGCTCTCCCGATTGACCGCCACTAGACCGATGCTGACTCCGATCTTGAAACTGTGATCTTCCCACGGAAAACCGAAATCCCCGACCACAGCGATCAGACTCTCTCCTATGACCTTGGCCTCCTCGATAGAGCAATGCTCAATCAACAAACCGAACTCATCACCACCCAGGCGAGCCAGGGAATCTCGTTTTCTGATGTGCTGTTCCAACAGCCTGCCGAGTTGACGCAATAGCTCATCGCCCGCGACATGCCCACAGGTATCGTTCACAAGCTTGAACTGATCCAGATCGAGATAGCAGAAAGCATTCTGCGTTGACTCGTTTCGAGCTGTATCCAATACGCGATTTAACCGGCGCTCCAGCTCGGCACGATTGATTAGCCCGGTCAAGGCATCGTGCGTGGCCTGATAAGACACCTGCTGAGATAACCTTCTGGCCTCGGACACGTCTTTGAACACCAGCACAACCCCCAGTACCTCATCCTCACCAAGGCTGATTGGGGCTGCCGAAGCCTCGATAGCCAACTCGTTGAACGATCGGCTAACCAGGATCGAATGATCCGGTAGACTCACTAGTTCACCGCCGCTCAGACACCGCTCAGCCAGATCGCGCACGGGTTTGCGTGTTGACTCATCGATCACACGAAAGAACTCTGCGAGAGGCTGGCCCACGACTTCGTTCGCAGACCAACCGGTCAACGTTTCGGCAATCGGATTAATGATTTCTACGATGCCTTTCTGATCCGTTGTGATAACAGCGTCACCAATCGAGTGCAGCGTTACCAGCGCCTTCTCTCTCTCCCGCAGCAGCGCCGCCTCAAGCGCCTTTTGCGCGGTGATGTCCCTGCCCACGCCGACGATACTGACTGGCTCGCCTGCTTCATCAAGAACGGCCTTGTCGGCCCAAGCCAGCCAACGCCATCCAACCGCTGTTTTGGCCCTCTGCTCTACATAACACTCATGAGGTGGTTGGTATAACGCCTCCATAGCTTGCTCAGTTGACCGCCGGTCATGCTCATGCACCAATGGCATAAAGGTTTTACCGATCAGCTCCGCTTCGGCTTTGCCGAATACTCTGCAATAGGACGGACTGACGAACTGGAATCTCCCTTTCAAATCGACTTTGACGACCATATCGGTCTGGTTTTCAACCAGCAACCGATATTTCCGCTCACTCTCGCTCAATGCCTGTTCAGCACTTTTCAAACCCGTGATATCAAACGCAATCCCTTCGACGATGACCTCATCACCTAGCTGTTGCTGCCCTACCGAGCGATCGTTAAACCACAACCAATTACCCGTCTTGTCTCGAATCCGGTAAACAAGATCGATAGGGACGCCCGCGCTCAGCCCCGCAATGGCCTTGTCGACCATTGGCAGATCTTCCTGATGTATGGAATCATGCCAGAGAAACGCATTTTCCAGAAGATCACGCTCGGAATAGCCAAGAATGGATTCTACCTGGGGTGACCAGTAGCTCGCGCCGTCACGGCTCGAGTAGCGATAAAAAATGGCTGGCAACGACTCGACAAGACGTCGGTAGCGCTGCTCACTCTGATGCAATGCCAGCTCAGTCTGTTTACGCTCGGTGATATCTCGCGCGATGCCTGTGGTACCGATGACGTTACCAGTCTCATCGAATATCGGCGTCTTGATGGTTTCGATGATACGCTCACTCTTGTCCTTGTCGACCAACGGCTCTTCCACGCGCTTGCGACGCTGGGTCCGCATGACCTCTTGATCATCGTTCCGGTAACGCCGAGCCAGCCGCTTCGGCCAGATGTCAAAATCGGTCTTGCCAACCAGCGCCTCAGCACTGACGCCTGCAGAGCGCGCAAAGGGTTCGTTGACAAAAATGAATTGGCTCTGCTCATCCTTTAGCCAGGCGATGTCCGGGATGTTCTCCAGAATGGCCATCTGGCGCTGAAGGCTGACATGCAGAGCACGGCATGAGCTTTCTTTTACAAAGAAATCGCTGATCAGTTGAGCCGCCACCTCCAGGAGCGCCACGTCTGCGTCGCACCATTCGGACGCATTGCGAACATTATCAAAGCCGACAAATCCGATCAGGCCCTGACTTTTTTGCATTGGCATGATCAAACAGGAGCGAATGCCTTGCGACTGAAGAATCGATTGCTCGGTCCGCGCTTCGGGCGGCAATGCTGTAACATCCGGTATCTGAAAAGCAGCACCCAGTCTGAGCTTGCACATAAACCAAGGAAGGCTTTCGGTTGCCAGGCCTTGCAGATTCTCAATCTCCGTTGTTACACCACTCGCACACCATTCGTGGGTGTAATCCATGCAACGACCATCCTCGCGAATATGGAAGACATAGGCGCGGTCTGCCCCGACCAGTTTGCCCAATTCGGCCAAGGACGCATTGACGCTCTGATCCCAATCGACGGCCGCTGACAGACGCTGCGCGATACTGACAAGCGATCTCTCCATGAGCAGATGCTTTTCGAGTTCGAGAAATTTCGACGCGGATAAATTCAATTCTGTCTTTGATTGGTTCTTTATTATTGTCTCTTGTCTCGCTGCTCATCCATAGCGTTGCCGGTCCCAGCTCGGCTAATACCTTATATACTATCCGAGTTTAGCTGAGCTCGGCCAGATAATCTCGCTGTTAGACACGAGCGAATTCGGTCCAGACCGCCCGCAGCAGACCCCACGCTTTCGTTGCGAAACGAAAATCCCCAGGCCGTGCATGGGTGGGTACCGAGCCAGCGCCGATAGCGCCGCAGGGTTGGCGCTAACCCGCATTTCTCACCAGGCGGGCTAGGGTCTGCCGCCTGCGCCGCTGAACGATTAATTCATTTACATCCTTATATGGTTTAGCTATTGTACCGACATTCAAAAACAGGCTTTCGGTTGGCGATCGAGAATGACAATCCGATGGGGTAGTTACAAAGCAAGAGGTTATTATGATGAACTGCTACGCGTCGCGGGCAAGCCGCGCCCGGCAGCTGCGGCTCTGTGTCAGTACCTACGCAACCTCACCGACAAAGAAATCGAGAGTTACAAAGCTGCAGCAGACATGGCCATTCATATCATGGGTGTCACCTTCACCGTGTATACCGACGAAGAAGGATCGATCGACCGAGCCTGGCCCTTCGACATTATTCCACGCATCATCCCCAAGTCTGAGTGGGTAAAGATCGAGACTGGCCTGAAGCAGAGGGTCGTCGCACTTAATCGGTTTATCGATGATCTCTATCACGACCAGAAGATTGTCAAGGACGGTGTTTTTCCTGCCGCATTATTGAAGAATTCCGTCAACTTTCGCAAACAATGCATCGGTATCGACCCGCCCGGCCGAATCTGGGCACACATCTGTGGTTCCGACCTCGTGCGCGATAAAGAGGGCACGGTATACGTTCTCGAGGACAACTTACGTGTGCCCTCGGGCGTCTCCTACATGCTGGAGAACCGACAGGTCATGAAACGCGTTTTCAGCGACCTGTTCGAGAATCAAAAGATACTGCCAGTCGATGACTATCCTTCGCAGCTTTACGACATGCTCGCGGCTTTGTCACCGCGCAAGATCGAAAAACCCGAGATCGTGGTGCTGACACCCGGCATCTATAACTCGGCCTATTTTGAACATTCCTACCTGGCACAACAAATGGGCGCCGAACTGGTAGAGGGCAGAGACTTGATGGTCGATAAAGATGACTGCGTCTACATGCGTACGGTGGATGGGCTATCGCGTGTTGATGTCATCTACCGTCGGGTTGATGACATGTTCCTGGATCCTGAAGTATTCAACCCTGATTCCGCTCTCGGTGTATCAGGCCTTATGCGCGCCTGGAAAGCGGGCAACGTAGCTCTGGCCAACGCACCGGGATC
>JARFQK010000081.1 GCA_029287815.1 Gammaproteobacteria bacterium | reverse complement strand
ATCTTCGGCTTCACCGCCGACGAAGTCCTCCGGCAGAACGTCAACATACTGATGCCCAGCCCGCATCGTGAAAGACATGATGATTATATCCGCAATTACCGCAGCACCGGTGTTGCGCGCATCATCGGAACTGGCCGCGAGGTAGAAGGTCAGCGCAAGGATGGCAGTCTGTTTCCAATGGAACTTGCGATCTCGCAGATTTCTCGCCACGGTAAGGCAATGTACGTGGGCATGGTGCGCGACATTACCGAGCGCAAACGCATCGAACGCATGAAAAGTGAGTTCGTGTCCACCGTCAGCCACGAACTGCGAACACCTTTGACTGCGATCTCCGGTTCTCTGGGCCTGATCGCGGGCGGGAAACTGGGCGAGCTGCCGGCTCAAGCATCGTCAATGGTGGATATCGCCCACAAAAATAGTCAGCGCCTGTCACACTTGATCAATGACTTGCTCGATATCGAGAAGCTGTCAGCGGGTAAGATGCAACTGGATATGCAGCAACAAGCGCTGATGCCGCTGGTCTTGCAGGCAATAGAGGCAAACCAAAGCTACGGTGCCGAACGCCAGGTCGGGATAGACTTTGTCGGCGTCCCTGTCGAGGCGGAAGTGCGCGTCGACGGGCAGCGACTGGCGCAAGTGCTGTCGAACCTGATATCCAATGCCGTGAAGTACTCGCCGGACGGCGGAACGGTAGAGGTTTCTGCAGAGCGTCTACCGCACAGTGTGCGCGTGACCATAACTGATCATGGTTCCGGCATTCCGGAAGAATTTCGCAGCCGGATTTTTCAGAAGTTCGCCCAGGCCGACTCGTCAGATACACGACAGAAGGGTGGGACTGGCCTCGGGCTAGCGATCGCCCGCGAGCTGGTGGAGCGCATGGGAGGTCGAATCGATTTCGAGTCGGTGGAGGGCGAGGGTGCCAGCTTCTATTTCGAACTGCCGCCGTTGAAGGCATCGGAACAGCGTGCCGACGTCGAGCCCCTGATAGCATCACTGCCTGGTGGTCCCAGGATACTGGTAGTCGAGGACGACCCCGATGTTGCGCATTTGTTGGGTTTGATGCTCACGCGGGCTGGCTATTCGGCCGATCTCACGACCACAGGCAGCGAGGCCATGGAAGCGCTTAACAAGAATGATTATGCCGCGATGACGCTGGATCTGATGCTGCCGGACATTAGCGGCCTGGAGATCATTCGCAAGGTGCGCGCAGATCCTGACATGGCCGACCTGCCGATCGTAGTCATCTCGGCCAAGATCGAAGAAGGCCGGTTGGAGATTAACGGTGATGCGGAAGGTGTCGACTGGCTGGCGAAGCCATTTGACGAGGCTCAGCTGCTGGCCGCCGTGCAGCGGCAGATGGAGGCGACGAACGCCAAAACTGTCCATGTCCTGCACGTGGAAGATGAGCCCGATCTCCAGCGAGTGATACGCCAAATGGTCGGCGAACGGTTCCATTTTGAGAGCGTCGCCACGATGGCCGAGGCGCGCGCGTGTATAGCCGAGCAGCATTTCGATGTCGTGATCCTTGACCTGGGGCTGCCGGACGGCTCCGGCTGGGACTTGTTGCCGGAGATACGCCAACAGCAGCCGGATGCACGTATTGTAATTCTCTCCGGTAATGAGATCTCAGTTGAGCAGACACGCGACGTCGAGGCAGTCCTGCTGAAGTCGCAGGTTTCGTCTCAGCAACTGCTCAATGCAATCAATGCCCGTATTAATCTGACAACAGAGGAGTCCTGCGATGAGCGCATTGCCCCGCATACTGTATGTGGAAGATGAGCCCGATATCCAGACTGTAGCAAGAATGGCGCTGGAGATGGTGGGGGGATTCGAAGTCAGGATTTGCTCCTCCGGTGAAGAGGCCTTGCAAGAGGCCGAGGATTTTGTTCCCGACATGATCCTGCTGGATGTGATGATGCCGGGTATGGACGGCCCGAGCACACTCGAGGCACTGCGCAAGAAACCGGCTTTTGCTGATACCCCGGTGGCCTTTATGACCGCCAAGGTTCAGCCGGCGGAGGTGGCGCACTATAAGTCTCTGGGTGCGCGGGAAGTGATTGCCAAACCCTTTGACCCGATGACCCTCGCAGATCAGGTCAGGGCAATCTGGGAATCCTGATCATGTCACGAAAAGCCGTTGCGTCTGCCGAAATCGCAAAACTTCTGGAACAACAGCGAGCCGACTATCGTGCGCGCCTGCCCGAACAGCTGACGCAGTTGCAGAAACTGGCCGATGATCTGGCACTGGGCAAGCGTCGTCAGGCGATACTGGAAGAGCTGCATCAGCGTCTGCACAAGCTGGCGGGCGCCGGTGGCACTTTCGGGCTCAACACCCTGAGTTCACGCGTACAATCTCTGGAACAACAAGTGAAGGACTGGCTCTCGGATCCTGTCGATACAGTGGATGCGGCTATTTGGCGAAGCTTTGCCAGCAATCTGGCACAACTTCGCGAATTGATGGCTGAGTCCGGGCACCAGGCGATTGCGATTCTGCCTGATGCTACGGAAGAGGCCGACGAACAAGCGGTTAGAGTATGGCTGGTGGAAGACGACCCGCTGGTTGGTCGGGAGCTTGCGCAGCAGCTCGAGTCATTCAACTACGAGGTCTGCTATTTTCAGTGCCTCAGCGATGCCGAGCAGGCTGCGCATACGAACTGCCCCGACATCCTGATCATGGATGTTATGTTCGAGCAGGCGGGGGAAAATGCGACTAAGGTACTGCATCGTTACCCAGCGCTCAAGGACATTGGCCGCCCGCTGCTGTTCATCTCTTCGTCCGATGATTTCCAGTCACGCGTGCGAGCTTCCCGCTTGGGTGCGGAAGGGTATTTCCTGAAGCCTTTGGATGTGCCGCGTCTGATCAACCGGCTGGCTGAAATATCGGAGAAGCGGAAACAGCCTCCACAACGGGTGCTCATCGTAGATGACGATACGGTTCTGGCAGAGCATTACCGCCTTATCCTGCTCAGTGGCGGGATGGAAGTGGAGGTGCTGCAGCAGCCCGAACAAATTATTGATCGGCTTGAGGCTTTTCGTCCCGAGCTTGTCCTCATGGATCTGTATATGCCGGAATATCGCGGGCAGGACCTGGCAGGCGTGATCCGTCAGTACGAAAACTGGGCGGGTCTGCCAATTGTTTTTTTATCGGCCGAGACCGACCTGAATGTGCAAATCCAGGCTGTCGGCACGGGTGCGGACGATTTTCTCACCAAGCCTATCAGCGGCACACACCTTTTGGCGGCGGTTCGTGTGCGTATCGCACGCGCTCGCCAGCTCTCCGCACAGATCAGCCGGGACAGCCTGACAGGTCTATTGAAGCATGCGGCGATCAAAGAGATGGTGGATATCGAGGCCGCTCGCTCGCAACGCATCGGCAAACCTGTAACCGTGGCTATGCTCGATATCGACCATTTCAAAACCGTGAACGATACGTATGGCCATGCGGTCGGCGACCTGGTCATCTCATCCGTAGCCATGTTGCTGCGACAACGCCTGCGCCGTTCAGATATCATCGGCCGCTATGGCGGCGAGGAATTCGCGGTCATCCTGCCGGAATGCAGCGCTGAAGATGCCTGTCGCCTGCTTGAAGACATCCGGCTGCGCTTTTCGACGGTACATTTTAATCACGAAGGGCGGGAGTTTAGTTGCACCCTTTCAGCGGGCCTGGCCTCATCGAGAGAGTTGCCCAACCACGGCGGTGCCGAATTACTCGTGGCTGCTGATGAAGCGCTTTACTCGGCGAAACGGGGCGGTAGAGACCAGGTCCAAGTGGCGTAATACTTTGCTGCGACCCTGCTTTTCTCACCAGGATCACGGGAGCAGGCGCAGGACTAACCCGAATGTTGCACGCCGGCGGACGAAGCCTGAACCGTGATGGCGCAACGTATCACCAAGCACCGCTCAATCGGCTTCTCGATAATCGCCGCGGCCGGAAAACGGCTGGATGCTGTACTGACGAAATTGCGGGAGCAGGAGCCGGAGTATCGTTATCAATCTACTGCCGAGGTGATCGCAGCGCTGAGCGCCTTGAAATAGGACCAGTCCAGCCTATACTCAAAGAGGTATTTTCAATACTCACAGAGAGAAACATTGTGGCAGAGCTTCAGTTGCTGGTCGAAGATGTCGTGATCAAGAGCTTCCCGCTAGACAAGACCTCGGTAAGAATCGGGCGTGCGCAAGACAATGACATTGTCTTAGAGGAGGATGCGGTAAGCGGTAACCATGCCCGTATTGATCTGATCCCAAACGAGTACATGGATGGGCTGATGGATATATTCATCGAGGATTTGGACAGTACTAACGGCACGTTTGTCAACGGAGCGCCGGTCAAGCGCCAGCAATTACAGAACTTCGATACCATTCGTATCGCCTGGACTGATTTCAAGCTTGTCACTGATAAAGGCGAAGCGCTTTCCGAGACAGCTGTAATCGTTCGATAGATTGATAGCATCGCCCCGTTGAATCATTTCGAAAAATTAAAACCGGCATTACCGGGTCCGACCCAGCTTCCCGCTTACATCTGGCTTTTCAGTGTCAGTCCGCACAAATTTTATCCTGGTAGCTCAAGAAGTTTCCGAATCTGCCGATGGCGAGAATAGACATGAACGCTGTAACTCAGGGAGCCGCGCTCGAGTAGAGGCACCTTTCGCCGGACAACCGACAACACGATGAGAACAAGAGCATGTTTGCAAAAACTGCAGGCAAGGCCACCTTAGGGCTCGCGCTACTGCTGCTTATAGTTACAGAAAAACCTGCGTATGGCACGAGCCAGCAACGTGAGCTGGTGCTGCTGAACTGGTCTGAATATATGGACCCCGAGCTGATCACGGCTTTTGAGCAGCGACACAACATCAAGTTTCGCGAAACATTTTATGAAAGTGATGACTTGCGCGACGAGATGCTGATTGCGACAGAAGGGACCGCTGCTGACCTGGTGATTGTGAACGGGGCCATGGTCGACACTTATCGGAAAAGAGCATGGCTGGCTGACGCAACTGTGGAGCAAATCCCGAACCTCGAGCATATCGATAGCAAGTGGCTGCAAGCTTTCGACGGAGTGGAAGGTTATGCAGTGCCCTACTTCTGGGGAACGCTTGGGATCGCGTACCGATCGGATCTGGTCACAACACCGCCGCAAAGCTGGCTTGACTTGTTCAGGCCCGCTGAAGAGCTGCGCGGACAAATTGCGATGCTGAGCTCGCAACGCGACATTCTCGGCATGGCGTTGAAGGCATTGGGTCATTCGGCCAACAGTGCCGATAATCAGCAAATCAAAGAGGCTACCGAGGTGCTGCTAGCGCAGCGCCCTTACGTTAAGAGCTACACCTACATGGTGCTGGATGAGAACTCGTCGATCGTCACAGGCGATGTTGCGATGGCCATGATGTTCAGCGGCGATGCACTGATGTTGCAGGAATACAACGAAGACATTCACTACGTTGTGCCCAGCGAAGGTGGCAATCTCTGGGTCGATTACCTTGTCGTTATGAAAAGTTCCAACAACAAGGATCTGGCCTATGCGTTCATCGATTTCCTGAATCAGCCCGAAAACGCTGCGCGACTCGCCGAGTACGTTTACTACGCGACCCCGAACCTGGCGGCCGAAAAACTCTTATCCAGTGAGTTTCTTGAAGACCCGGTGATATATCCGGACAAGCAGACTTTGTCTCGCTGCGAGGCCTACAAGCCACTTGTGCCCAGAGCCGTCAAAACGCGCAATACGAGCATGGCTCGACTAAAAAATTTACATTGAGACTGATCGATACGGGGCGGTTTGTAAGTGAAGCTACGCACAAAGATTCCGTTGATGCTCGTTCCGCTCATTGTGTTGTCGCTGCTTGGGCTTGGCTGGTTCGCCTACGTCCAGCTGCGGGAGTCTTCCGAGCAGCGCATGTTTGGAGAGATGCAGTTGCTGCTCGATCATTTGCGCGAGCACATGGAAACACATATTGACACAGCGCGGGGCAATGTCGAGCTACTGTCAAAGCAAACACTCGTAAAGAAGTACATCCTCACCAAAGACGAGGGTGAACGCTATACGCTGCTGCAAGCACCGCTATTGCGACTATTTTCCGCTTACCAGGAGGCCTTTCCCGAGTACTACGAATTCCGTATCTTTCTGCCGGATGGATATGAAGATGTCCGCCTGACACGTCCCTTCATCGAAAACGTCAATGATGAGGAAGGTGGCAGCGAGCTGTTCGGGGCTTTGCAGTCAGCCGGCGACGGTGTCTATACCTCGATCTTCCGCAATCCCGATAACCAGAAGATCTCGCTGTTCGCCGGGAAAAAACTGAAGCTGGTCGACCCCTCTGTCGATCCTGTCGGCGCCGCACCCAGGTTGCGCGGCTATGTCGGCGTGACCATCGACATGAACGAACTCGAGTCACTCGTTAACCATCATGTTATCACCGACGGCGGCTATTTGTTTGTGACCGATTTGGAAGGAAATGTCTATTTCCAATCCGCCACAAGACCAGTCGGCGATACTATCGCTGATTCCATCGCCAGAGCGGTGCGGCTAGACGGGGAATCGCAAGCGCAGCCACTGTTGATGACGGTCAATGGAGAGCCCGTATTTATCGCTGCGAGCGCTCTCCTGGGCGACCTCAATGCCTACGCCGTGTTACCGGAGAAAGAACTGCGCGAAATCAGCGATCAACTCGCCATCGCGGTCGCCGCCATTACGCTATTTACGATCCTGGCGACGATGTTCTCCATCATGATCGTGATAGAGCATCAGGTAATCAGGCCGATCAACCGTGTGCGCATTCTGGCGCGAGAAATTGGCAGTGGCAATCTCTCGGTCCGAGTAAACCGGTCAAATGCAAGCGAGGAGATCGGGGAACTCACGACAGCCTTCGAGGATATGGCTGGCAGCCTGCAACGTTCGAACCAACAGATTCATTTCCTTGCCTATCACGACGCTCTGACCGGCCTGCCCAACCGTACCATGTTCAAAGATTTTCTTGACCGCTCGATCGAAGATGCAAGCAGACACGATCAAATGCTCGCAATGCTTTTCCTGGACCTCGACGATTTCAAACAGATCAATGACACCATGGGTCACCAAGTCGGTGATGTATTGTTACAGAAAATCGCGGAACGACTGAGCCGTGTCCTGCGAAAAAACGATTTCATCGTGCAGGACCAGGTATCGAGCGAGCCCAACCAGACACTGGCGCGCCTGGGCGGGGACGAATTCATCGTGCTCCTGCCCGACATTCAAGACAAGTTTGCACCGGGTATCGTGGCCGAACGTCTGATTGACCTGGTAACGAAGCCGATCGCGATCGATGAACATGATTGTAATGTAAGCGCGAGTATCGGCATCACAATCTACCCGACAGACGGGTCAACCGCGGACGAGCTGATCAAACATGCGGATATCGCCATGTACCATGCCAAGGACAAAGGCAAGAATGCGTACGAGTATTTCGAAGGTTCGATGAACATTGCGGCACAGGAACGCGCCAAACTCGAGAAAAGATTACGCATCGCGCTCGAGCAGGACCAGTTCGAGCTGCACTATCAGCCGCAGGTCCGTGGCACAACTCAGGAAATTGCCGGCCTCGAGGCGCTGTTGCGTTGGCGTCATCCCGAGGATGGCCTGATACCACCCAATGAGTTCATACCGCTCGCCGAAAAGTCAGGGCTGATCCTGCCCATCGGAGAATGGGTGATCCACGAAGCCTGCAGACAAGCCCGCACCTGGCAGAAAACAGGCCTCCTTATCGACCTGATTTCGGTAAACGTTTCGAGCATACAACTGGCGAGACAGGATGTGGCGACCATACTCAGGGAAGCGCTCGCAGAAAGCCAGCTGCCACCTGAATGCCTCGAAATCGAGATTACCGAAAGTGCGATCATGAGCGACCCGGACTCGGCCGTGAGCCTGCTCGATGAGATCAAATCCATTGGTGTGACGATTGCGCTGGATGACTTTGGTACGGGTTATTCATCGCTGAGCTATCTGCGACGGTTCCCGATCGACACGCTGAAGATCGATCGGGACTTTGTCCGAGAGATTGACGAGAAGACCGCCGATGCCGAGATTGTCGGGGCCATTACCGCCATGGCGCATACCCTGGAGCTACGCGTCGTGGTCGAGGGCATCGAGAGGGAGACTCAGCTTCAGATTGCGCTCGACAGAAAATGTGATTTTGTTCAGGGTTTCCTGTTCTGCGCACCGTTGCCAGCCAGCGAAATGACTGCGCTGCTCGCCGATCGGCGATTGAGGTTTGCGTGAACGAACATTTGAAACATGACGAGTGGCGGCACGCTCTGCCCTTGTCGATGGCAGGCACCAGCCTTGCAAACAACAATAGGAAAGCGGAGTAAGCTGGTATGAACGGCTTCAGGGCCATTGCGATCGGAGTGCTAATCACTTGTGCAGCACAGGCACAAGCCGAGTTTTCAGGCACCGTTATGATGGCAACGGATTATGTGTTCCGAGGCATTTCGAACACGGACGGCGACCCGGCGATACAGGGCTCTTTCGACTACGGACATGACAGCGGCTTCTATGCCGGTATCTGGGCGTCGAATGTGAAATTTCGGGAAAACGCTGACGTGGATGCAATCGAGACGGTTCAGGAAGCTTCGATAGAAGTCGATTACTACGCGGGACTTGCCAATGAACTTGACAATGGTCTCAGTTGGGAAGTCGGCGCTCAGCTTGTCACCTATCCCGGCGCCGAAGAAGCGCTGAATTATGATTACTGGGAAGCCTTGCTGGCACTGGGGTATAGCTTTGATCAATTGCCACTCGCGCCGGAATTAACCGGGCAGGCATACTTTTCGCCGGACTATTTCGGTAACAGCGGTGATGCCACTTACCTCAGCGGCCTGCTCTACTTACATCTGCCAGCAGACTTCGGACTGAATTTATCGATAGGCCGGCAGACATTCGAGGAAGATACCAGTCTTGACTATACCGACACCAAAATCGGCATTACGAAAGCGCTGGCAGGTTTTGAGTTCGAGCTGGCCTATAGCGATACGAACATCCCCAAAGAAGACTGCGACGGTCTGGACATTTGTTCGGGCCGTGTGGTTCTTTCGATCGCCAGGCCGATATAACTGGCGAGCCCGCGTTTCTCACCAGGACTTAGTGTTCACATATCGCTGACCAGCTGCGCAAATGATTCAACCTGGTCCCAGTCAGTATAATCGATCACGGTTGTCGGGTCGGTCGGACCTTTGGTCATCCACATGATGAAGCGTATGATCTGCCGGTCCCAGAAGCGATAGATCGGGTAGTTGAGTTTGCCTGCAAACACTGTCATCTCTTTGGGTTGCCAGCTGATTTCCTTAAGGAATTTTCTTACATAAGGATTCGTATGTGGCTGGCGTTTTTCCAGTTTGCGCGCAACCAGGTTGACTGAGAAGAAAGCATTCGGTTTGCGTTCCATGACCTGCTGGTGTTTTTCGATGAATTGGTAGACTCTTTTGCTGTGCTTTCCATAGCGGATGCTCGCACCAACAACAATCTTGTCGAAGTTGTCCAGATCCAATCGTGTCGGAGCATCGATCGACTGCAGGCTGACGTGATGGCCATTGCGTTCAATGACCTGCTTCAGGTGCTGACAGATCTCCAGGGTGTGGCCGTCTGTCGTTGAGTAAATGATGAGGATATCAGCCATATCTATCATTGGTCATTAAATGACGCTTTGTTCACACGGTAACAGATCGCTACCGCCAATGTTTGCCTGAGGCACTCATAGAGTCGCTGATGGCAGCCCCCAGATTATACCTGATGAAGCGGGCGCAAGGCTGATCGATAGCCTCTGGGTGAGTATGTTCAACAATTGCGTAAATATATGTCAATATTCCTGACACATGGTATGGACGAATCCCAAGGTCTCCTACATAATCTCGGCACAACTCTCAAATGATCCCAAATATAAAGCTTCTAATAGAATAACAATGGGGTCTTGATAATGAAGAAATTCCTGATCGCCACCGCACTACTGGTGATCGCGAATAGTGCTGGCGCCTACCAATTGACTGATCTCGGCGCCAATGTTGCGCCTAAAGCGATCAACAATTTTGGAGTCATTGTTGGCTCGAGCAATACGGATCAATATCCGCCCAGAGCATTCAGCTGGACAGCGGAAGGTGGTTATCAACTGATCGATGGTACAAGCGCGAATGCGATCAATGACGATGGCCTGATAGCCGGTACGACAC
>JARFQK010000074.1 GCA_029287815.1 Gammaproteobacteria bacterium | reverse complement strand
GCCTGCTCGTTTACGGGACGCTGGCGAACAGCCCCTTGACCGTGCCGCTGCGGGACCTGATGATGCCTGGCGCCGGAATATACGGGTTCCTGCTACCGAACTGGTTGGCAGAACAATCGCCACTTCGGCTGCTCGGCGTACTGCGTACGGTCAGGCGCCTGATGGTCAGGGGCATGTTCGACACCGGGGTAACGGAGACATTCGGGCTGGACCAGGTGAGCGAAGCCATCGCCGCCGCCACGCGACCCGGTCGCACGGGCAAAGTGATGCTGCGCATCAGTGAGCCGTAAGGCTACCGCGGCAACGACCGGCGCCCTCAAATCCAATCGCGCCCGGAGGGATTATCGGCCGCTGCGCGGCCCGCATGTCGTCAACATAGCGGTTGTTTTGGGAATTCCTGGCATTGCCTGAACTGATCCATCAGGCACATGCAAGGCGGTATCGACCCGGGGGAAGCCGATACCGCCAAACATGATCAACGGACACGAATCAGAAGCGAGCCCGCACGCCAATTGTTATCGTCCGCCCATAATAGTTCATGCTCTCGAAGAACTCGTCGAAGGCGACAGTATCGCCGTTGTCGTAGAAGCGGCTGAACTCCTCCTGAAGTATATTTGTCGCGTCCAGGAACACTGTCACGCCGTCAATCGCGTTAAAACTGATGTTCGCATCGAGCTGTCCCCTGTCTTCTTCATAAAGCGCCCAGCCATTAGGACCCGCAATTGGTGAAAGCAGGTATTGGTCTCTCCAGTTGTAAGCGAGACGTGCGCTGAACAGATCATGCTCATAGAAGCCGACAACATTATAGGAATGCTCCGAAAGGCCTTGGCCTTGCCTGGGCGGATTCCGCAAGAAATTCTCTGCGCCATCGGAATCATCACCAAACACCTCTCTAACGAGAGCCTCGTCGTAGGAAGCTTCGCTGTCGAGGAAGGTATAATTCGCCTGGACGCCGAAACCGCTCCAGAATCCCGGTAGATTGTCAAAGGTCTTTTGAACACCAATCTCGACACCAGTAATTTCTTCTTGACCAGTATTCTGAGGCTGACTCACGAGAACCTGGATAGGCTGCCCAACTGCGCCACCTGATGCGTACACTGCGGGATCAGTGCCGTTTTCATCTGGAAATGTTCGCTGCACCTGAGCAAGAAATACGCGATTTGACAGGTCCTTATAAAACACGGATCCAAAAACGGCACCGGTTTCATCAAAGTACCATTCCAGCGATGCACCAAATTGAGTTGCTTCGAACGGCGACAGTTCCGGGTTGCCGCGGCTGATTGACTCGCGCTGATACCCCTGATCGAGGCTTGTTATCGAAGGCAGCAGGTTAGAGAGCGTGGCGCGTGTGATTACTTCCGATGCATCGAACCTGAGAACCAACTCATCTGTAAGGAGTACCTTAATATTCAAGGACGGCAATATGTCGTCATAATCATTGCTGAAGGAAGCCGTACCTTCATTGTCGAAAATAAACACTGTGTCTTGCGCAGTCAGGGACGGCCGAAGGGCAACCAGGTTGCCACCCGAACCTGTGGCTGTTTGATCGGTTGAGACAAATCGCAGCCCGAAGTTACCGCTTACCGGAAGCTCACCAACCTCCGTGTCAAAGTTGATTTGGGCAAAGAGCGCAGTGACCTCTTCATCAATTACACCGCTTCGCGCCTCAACAGGAACCGCTTGCAGGCCGGCAGCCAAACCGGGAACTACTGCGTCCAGTGCGTTTATGTAGGCGACCGGGTCCATGATTGGGAGTGTACGGATGAAGTCACCATCCACAGTGCCGAGAATGTCTGTGGCAGTTCCTGTAAAGACACCAGTCTCGTCATAATCAAACCCACTTCCAAATACTGATCGCCCACAAACTGCGTAACAATAATTGTCAGCAGAGAACGAGCCAATGATGGTTTTTTCGCGAGTGGTGATGCGAGCACCGAAATCCACTGAGGAAAACAGGTTACCATCAAGTTGTTGATTGAAGTCCAGCGCTATATCAAGCACTTCGTCTTCGGTGTCCTGTCCATCACGTTGAATGTAGTGGCTACGCTGATAGGCGGGATCCATGGTTTCAGGCCCCGCACTAAAGTTAGGAACCGGACCTGTTCCTTGATCGTAAACCACATCCAGTGGCGTTCCATCTCCACCTTCCCACCAGGTGATTAAAGGCGCACCGGTAACATAGAAGTAGTTGCGATTTACACCAGAATTTTGAGCTTTGGAGTAAGACACATCGAACTCACCAAGCAGCGTATCCGACAGATCGGCAACGATGTTCAGTCCAGTGAGAAAAGTCTCTGTATCACGAGGGAAAGCGGCACGAATAATATCTGATGTTCCGTCAGCCTTGGTAAAGTTGGTCACCCGTGCGCCCACCTGATCTTCAGGGTCACTCAGGTCGCCATCATTGTTACCATCTATGTTCAACCCGATATCGTCCACAACGGCGCCACCGATTCCGAAGTCCCTTGCGAAAACCGCAAAACCATATTGGTCGTAAGTCGTTGTATAGTTTGAGTAGAGGGTGTCAAACGTCACCTCGACAGCATCTGTTGGTTTGGCTTGTACAGTGAGGGTGAAGGTTTCACGGGTTCGCGTGTCATCGATTCGGAAAAAATCGACTGCTTGTGGGACCCAGGCATCATTGAGTGTCGCATTGCCGGGGCAGGGACCCGGGACCTCACAACCTAAGACGTTAGGCCAACCTTCATCAACAAATCCTTGCTCTGAGGCTCTGAAATATCCATTTATATCAACACGATCGAGCTGGAAATTTCTCTCAGAATAGTTTCCGGTCACCAACACGCCAAAGGTGTCTTCATCGTTGGTCCAGCTAAGGAGACCACTGGCACGTGGGCCCCAGTCACTTCGTTCAGTTTCGACAGAGCCACCCACCGATCCTGCCACCAGGAAGTTCGGAAGATCGAAAGGGCGTGCCGTACGTACATCAACGGTACCGCCGATAGACCCTTCCAACAGATCTGCGCTTGGACTTTTTATGACTGCCGCAGACTGAATGAGCTCAGAGGGTAGCGTGTCAAAACTAAATTCTCGTCCAGCCGAATCCGAAGCAAGCAGACGGCCGTTCATTGTAACGACGTTAAATTCCGGGCCCAGACCACGTACAGAAACAAATCTGCCCTCGCCGTTATCCCGCTGAAGTTGCACACCCGGTACGCGCTGAAGCGATTCAGCGACGTTCTGATCGGGGAATTTCGAAACGTCAATAGCGCTGATGATATCTTCTGCACGATCGGCTAAACGCTTTTGCTCAAGAGATTTGGCTAAGCTGGCGCTGATACCTCGAACGACGATCTCGTCGACCACCTCCTCGTCTTCCGAGGACGCCGTTGCATCGGCATCCTGCTCAGACGCTTGCTGTGCGAAAGCAGGTCCGGATAAGACTGCTGTGCAAGCCAAGCAAGCAAGGAAACTCTTATAGTCCATCATTTTCTCCCCTTAATAGACAGGCAGGTGCTAAGGAATCTGTATTTCAGACGATGTGTGTTAGCGACATGATCCATGGAAATCCTTCTTGATTAATGTTCGCTGCACCTTCCGATAATGAATCCTATTTATATGATTTATACGTCTAATTGTCAACCCCGCCCAACCAGCGTGTAATAAGGCTTCTTGTTTTATCCGATAAATCAGATTAATGTGTATGCCATGACTCAAGACGCATTGGTCAAAGGCTTCATTTCTCGCTTCGGCAGCACACCCGCGCGAATGTTTTTCTCGCCTGGACGCGTCAACCTCATTGGCGAATACACAGACATTAACGGTGGGTACGTGCTACCTGCCGCTATCGATCTGGGTACCTACTACGCGGTCAGGCCGAACGATACAAGAACGCTCAACATCTACTCTGAAACGCTTGACGACCAGAAATCGATCGCGCTGGATCCCTCAGCAGAGCCAGCCCCGGAAGGCAGCTGGCAGGACTACGTTGTTGGTCTTCTTTATGATTTCCACAAGCAAGGACTGGATGGCGGAGGCCTTGATATATTCGTAAGTAGCGACCTGCCCCAGAGTTCGGGTCTCTCGTCCTCGGCCTCATTCACGACCGGGCTGGCATTCCTGTTGAACGACTGCTGGGACAGCGGCATCGAGCGCGTCGAGCTTGCGCAAGCTGCAAGGCGTGTCGAAAATGACTTCGTCGGCGTGCACTGCGGCATCATGGATCCGTTTGCCGTCGCCCTGGGCAAGGCCGGGCACTGCATCTATCTGCACTGCCAATCGCTCGAATACGACCTGGTGCCCATAAATATGGAAGGCTACGACATCGTTATTGCCGACACCCAGGTACCGCGACGACTGGCGTCCTCCGCCTACAACGATCGGCGCGCCGAATGTAATGCAGCGTTGCAGGCCTTGCGCAAGCTTCTTGACCTCGACTGCCTGGTCGAGGCCAGCGGTGAGGACATCGAAGCCTGCGAGGAACTGAAGTCCATGCCACTATCCTGCAAACGAGCACGGCACGTGGTCTCCGAGAACGTTCGCGTAGAGGAATCCGTCGCGGCAATTCGCGGCGGAGACCTGGCACATTTCGGCGAATTGATGCAGGCCTCTCATGCGTCTCTGCGCGACGACTTCGAGGTTTCCTGCCCCGAACTCGACGTTCTCGTCGATGCTGCGATGCGGGTACCGCACGTATTGGGGTCGAGAATGACCGGAGCGGGCTTCGGGGGTTGCACCGTGTCTATCGTACCGACTGACACGGTTACGGACTTCATCGACAGCGTTGGAAAAGCCTACTCCGACGCCACACCTTACGAGGCGCGGATCTTTCGCACACACCCGGGCGATGGCGTCAAACGCCTGGACGACTAAAGGTCATAGGATGAGTTCCAGGCTGTCCGAGCAACCACACCGGCGATTCAATCCGCTGACTGGCGAGTGGGTTCTCGTTTCGCCGCACCGCACCCAGCGGCCATGGCAAGGTCAGCAGGAAGAACGTGTCGTGAACACCCGCCCGGCATTCGACGAGTCCTGCTACCTCTGCCCCGGGAACGAACGTGCGGGGGGTCAGAAAAATCCCCAATACGAGGGCACGTTTGCCTTCACCAACGATTTCTCGGCCCTGCTGCCTGACACACCCGAACTGTCGACCGGCGACGATATGCTGTTCCGCGCCAAATCCGAAAGCGGCATTTGCAAGGTCATCTGCTTCTCGCCGCGTCACGACCTGTCCGTTCCCTACATGGACCTCGAGAACGTGGCTGGGGTAGTGAAGACCTGGAAGGATGAGTTCACCGCCTTCAAGGCGAACCCGTCGATACGATATGCCCAGATTTTCGAGAACAAGGGCGCCATAATGGGCTGCTCGAACCCGCACCCGCACTGCCAGATCTGGGCGTCTTCGGGACTGCCGACCGTCGTGGAAACAGAACAGCGGGAGCAAAAGCGATACCTCGTACAGAACGGCACGCCGATGCTGCTCGACTATGTCGAGCACGAACTCAGAAAGGGTGAGCGCCTGGTTCACGAGAACGACCATTTCGTCGTCGTCGTTCCCTATTGGGCAGTGTGGCCATTCGAGACACTTATTCTGCCGAGGCGGCAAATCACGGCGATTGACGAGTTCACCGATGCCGAGATCACGGCGTTTGCCGATGCCTACAAAACGCTGACGCTGATCTACGATAAGGTCTTCGACTGCGAGTTCCCCTATACGGCGGGCATTCACCAGGCGCCGGCGGTCGAAGGCAATCATGATGCCTGGCAATTGCATATGCACTTCTACCCGCCGCTGCTGCGATCAGCGACCGTCAAGAAATTCATGGTGGGCTACGAGATGCTGGCGATGCCGCAACGCGACCTGACCGCGGAAACCGCTGCGGAAACGCTACGCTCGGCGAAAGGCAGGATAGCGGGAGCCTGACCGGCATCAGGGGGGGGACGCGCGCGACGGGACCGAAGGCATGGCTATCCTGGCGTAGAAGCCTTAAAGCGGTTCGCGGGCAGCCCCCTGGAATTTGTTCGGTAGATAAACACGTTGCCTGCATTCGGTTCCACCGCGAGACGCTCCTTACTCAATCCGACCCTGGCACTTGTGACGAACAGTAAATCAAGGTTGTCACCGCCGAATGTCACGCAGGTCGGCTGCCGAACGGGCAACTCGATAACCAGGCTTTCGCACCCGTCCGGCCCATACCTGACGAGCCGCCCGCCGCCCCATTGTGCATTCCAAACCCCGCCATCGGCATCGACCGTGGATCCGTCCGGATGCACGCCGTCGGCCGCGCTCGCAAACAGCCATGGCTCCGATAAGGTCCCGTTATCTGGATCAAATCGGTAAGCCTGTATCGATCCTTTGGGCGAGTCGGCGTGGTACATCACGGTACCGTCCGGGCTCCAGCAGAGACCGTTCGAGATCTCGACATCGTCGATGCGTTCCAGCAACCCCTCGTCTGGATGCAGGCAGTACAAGGCACCGGTCCCGACGGCAACTGCCGCGTCCTCGACCATCGTCCCCACCCAGAACCGGCCCATCGGGTCGACCTTGCCATCGTTAAACCGCAGCCCGCCGCCCAGCGCATCGGGTCCGACGAGCCACTCGGTTGCTCCGCTGGGTGGATGAAAAAACGCGATGCCGTGGTCGAACGCAACAATCAGGGTGTCATCGTCCTCGACAAACCCGAAGCACGCCACCCTGTGTGGCATGTCCCAGGATTGCAACGCGTCCGCCTGGAGTTCGTATTCGAACAGCCTCGAGTTCTGTATATCGGTCCACCAGACACTACGCCGCCTGTCGTTCCACAACACGGCCTCGCCGAGCACATTCCCGACGTCAATAGTACGAACGAGTTCGGGTGCAGCTACCACCAGGTCGCGTACAGCCCCACCAGCAGCAGGATGACGACAAACGCCGCCAGGTTGAAGCCACCCGTCGTGTGCGTGTCCACATCCTTGTAGTCGATCGCATCCGGATGGTCTTCGGCGCCCTGCAGCTGCGACACGATGACGCCCACGGCGATACACAGCAGGAACACGATGCCGACGCGGTCGATGAACGGTAGCTCCGGCCATGCCAGCTTGAACGTAATCGAGAACACGGCCGAACCCAGCGCCGTCAGCAGTGCCGCAACCGAGGTCGTCTTCGGCCAGAAGAAGCCCAGCAGGAACAATGCACAGACACCCGGCGTGAAGAAGCCCGTGAATTCCTGGATGTACTGGAAAGCCTGCGGGAAGTTACCAAGCAAGGGCCTGGCCAGGATCATCGCGATCACAATTGCGGACACGCTGGCGATGCGACCGGTGCGGACCAGCTCGCCCTCGGATTCCTCACCCGGCTTGAAGTTCCGGTAGAGATCCATCGTGAATATCGTCGAGATCGAATTCATCATCGACGCCAGCGACGAGACGATCGCCGCGATCAGGGCCGCAAAAACGAGGCCGAGGATTCCCGACGGCAACAGGTTCATGACCGTCGGATACGCCCGGTCCGGGGCATCGAGCTCAGGTGCAAGAATTGCAGCCGCGACACCCGGCAGCACGATAATCAGCGGCATGATCATCTTCAGGAACGCCGCGAACATGATGCCTTTCTGAGCTTCCCTCGTGTTCTTGGCCGCGAGCGCACGCTGGATGATGTACTGATTAAAGCCCCAGTACGAGAGATTCATGATCCACATGCCACCGACCAGCACCGAGATGCCGGGCAGGCTCACGTAGTGCGGCGAGTCCTTGGTAAAAATCAGGTCGAAGCGTTCCGGTGTCTTCTCCAGCAAGATCTTGAAACCGGCCACGACACCCTGTCCTCCCGACACCTCGTTCAGGGAGATGATAGCTATCAGGATACCGCCGAGTACGAGCAGCGTTACCTGGATGATGTCGGTCAGCGCCACGGCCTTGAGGCCGCCATATAGTGAGTACGCCGCAGCAAATGCGCCGAGCGCGATCAGGCCGGTCGTCAGGTCCAGGCCCGTCACCGTGTTTACGGCCAGGGCGCCCAGCCACAGGATAGACGTCAGATTGACGAACACGTAGATGCCCAACCAGAACAGGGCCATGACGGTACGCACGCGATGGTCATAACGCTGCTCGAGGAACTGCGGCATCGTGTAGATCTTGTGCTTCAGGAATACCGGCAGCAGCCACTTGGCGACGATGACCAGCGTTAGTGCCGCCATCCATTCGTAGGCGCCGATGGCGATGCCCATGACCCAGGCGGACCCGGACATGCCGATGATCTGCTCGGCGGAAATATTTGCCGCAATCAGCGAAGCACCGATCGCCCACCACGGCAGGGCACGGCCGGCGAGAAAGTAATCGCTCGAGTCTTTCTGGTGGCCGGCTTTTTCACGCGACACCCACTGTGCCAGCACAAGCAGCAAAACCGCGTAGATTACGACCACACTGAGATCAAGTGTTCCTAGGTGCACAGGCCTACCCCCTCGTTATTATTCGATTCCTAGCCGCCCACCC
>JARFQK010000056.1 GCA_029287815.1 Gammaproteobacteria bacterium | reverse complement strand
ACCTGCTCTGCCTGGCTATGACGGCAGATCTCGTCGATAATTTGCCGTCTTGCATCCCTGTCATCGACAGATAACTTGATCTTGACCAGCTCGTGATGGTCGAGTGCGATAGCGATTTCGTTCAACACCGCGTCAGTCAGGCCCTTTTGTCCGAGCATCACCACGGGTTTCAGATCATGGCTGAGACTGCGCAGGAATTTCAGCTGTTTATTTGACAGGGACATGAATTTGGTGGGATAAATGGCTGCACATTACATTGACGTGCATCCTATCTGTGTTCATCCGCGTTCATCGGCGGAGTTAAATATACTTCACCTCTACGATCTCAAGCGAGCGTATACCACCAGGCGTATTGACTTCGGCAATGTCGCCTTCCTCTTTCCCAATCAACGCGCGCGCGATCGGCGAACTGATCGAAAGCTTGTTGTTCTTGATATCGGCCTCGTCATCACCAACGATCTGATAGCTCAGCTCATCGCCGGTTTCTTCATCGGCGACGTCAACGGTCACACCGAAAACCACTTTGCCACTTTGCTCCAGCTTGGTGACATCGATGATGTTTGCGTTGCTCAGTTTGGCTTCGATGTCCTTTATGCGGCCTTCGATGAAGCCTTGCTGTTCACGTGCAGCGTGGTACTCGGCGTTCTCTTTTAAATCGCCATGGGCACGCGCTTCGGAAATCGCCTCGATCACCTTCGGGCGATCCTTAGATTTCAATTTCTGCAGTTCTTGTTTCAGTTTTTCAGCACCGTGTACGGTAATTGGCACCTTGCTCATGCCGCCTCCCCCTGTTTCATCTTCGCATGCAAATCCTGCAGCCGATTTACGACATCATTATCCATCGTCGCCAATGCGCGCATCGTTGCCTGAGCGCCCGCTATCGTGGTGGTATAACTGACTTTATGCTGCAACGCAGATGCACGAATCGTGTACGAGTCCGCTATCGACTGCTTACCCTCGGTGGTGTTGATAATGAAATCAATCTCGTTGTTTTTGATCATATCGACGATATGAGGCCGCCCTTCGAATACCTTGTTCACCAGCTGACACTCTACACCCGCCTGCCGCAAAGCGCCACCGGTACCGCGCGTCGATACGATGTGGAAACCGCGCTGCGTCAGTTCACGTCCAAGCTCTATCGCATGACCACGATCGCGCTCCCTGACGCTCAGAAAAACGCGCCCCCTGGTCGGGATTTCGACGCCGGCTGCGAGCTGTGCCTTGGCAAACGCAACGCCGAAGCTTGAACCAACGCCCATGACTTCGCCGGTGGACTTCATTTCCGGCCCGAGCAACGGGTCCACGCCAGGGAATTTCACGAACGGAAATACTGATTCCTTGACCGCACATATATTCGGCACGACTTCTTCGACACGCCCCTGTTCCGACAACGATACACCAACCATGCAACGGGCCGCGACTTTGGCCAATGGCACACCGGTCGCTTTGGAGACGAACGGTACCGTGCGCGAAGCGCGTGGGTTGACTTCGAGCACATAGATTTCATCATCCTGGATCGCGAACTGGATGTTCATCAATCCGACCACGCTGAGTTTCAATGCCAGTTTCCGCGTCTGCTGGCGCAAGCGGTCCTGAATCTCGTCGGATAATGAATGAGGCGGCAACGAACACGCGGAATCGCCCGAATGCACTCCGGCCTGCTCGATATGCTCCATGATGCTGCCAATCAACACCTGTTGGCCGTCACAGACCGCATCGACATCGACTTCCACCGCATCATCGAGGAAACGGTCAAGCAGGACGGGCGCATCATTGGATACCCGCACCGCGTCACGCATATAAGTTTTCAGATCGCTCTCATTGTAAACGATCTCCATCGCACGACCGCCCAACACATACGACGGTCTGACGACCAACGGATACCCAATCTGTTCAGCCAGCTGAACCGCCTGCTCTGCAGTGCGCGCCAATCGATTCGGCGGCTGCTTCAAATCCAGCTCATGGATCAATTGTTGAAAGCGTTCACGGTCTTCGGCGAGGTCGATACAATCGGGTGTGGTGCCGATGATCGGTGCGCCGGCGGCCTCGAGGTCACGCGCGAGCTTGAGCGGCGTTTGGCCACCATACTGGACGATCACGCCTGTCGGGTTCTCCTTGTCGAGCACCTCGAGCACATCTTCCAGCGTCAATGGTTCGAAATACAGCCGATCGGAAGTGTCGTAGTCGGTCGAAACCGTTTCCGGATTACAGTTGATCATGATGGTTTCATAACCATCTTCACGCATCGCGAGCGCAGCATGCACGCAGCAGTAGTCGAATTCAATTCCCTGGCCAATCCGGTTTGGTCCGCCGCCGAGAACCACGATCTTGGCGCGGTCACTGTGTGCGACTTCACACTCGTCTTCGTAAGTTGAATACATATAGGCCGTCGATGTCGCGAACTCGGCCGCACAGGTGTCTACGCGCTTGTAGACCGGTCGTATGCCCAGCGCGTGACGATGTGCTCGAACCTCGGCCTGGCCGCAGCCCAGACAATGTGCCAGCCGGCTGTCGGAAAAGCCCTTGCGCTTGAGTTCGCGCATCTGATCATAGTCGAGCGACTGCACGTC
>JARFQK010000010.1 GCA_029287815.1 Gammaproteobacteria bacterium | reverse complement strand
AGCGTTCGGAGAAGATCCTGGACAACAACATGCCTTTGCCATTGTTGAAACGGGCGAGGTGATAGTTGCCCATAGTTACGGCCATGTTGCCCGCCACAGCACTCATGGGTGCGAGCAGTGGCAGCTTGCCCTTGTCGTCTTCCACGGTTTCGTAGGCGATGGCGGTGGTCCTGTTGTCAAGAAGGGCTTCTGTGAGCGCTGGGGTGACACCGGCGAGATGGAAATAGGTGAACACCATCTGCTCTCGCAGGTGCCTATACTCGTCCTCCTGCGGCTCCTTGACCTTCAGTACCAGGTCTGTTTCCCATGCGGCCGTGGCAGACACCAGATGTGCTCCCATGGCCGCATAATCATCATCCGAGAAGCCGGATCCGGTGCCAGCATCAGACTGCACCACCACGCTATGGCCGGCCTGCACGAGGACCTGCGCGCCGGCAGGGCTCAGCGCCACGCGGTTCTCATTTGCCTTGATCTCTTTCGGAACGCCTATGTTCATGTCAGCAACACCAGCACTACGCTGTGGATGAGTATGCGAGCCCTATTGTAGACGATCCTAGCCCGCCTTTCTCACCGGGATCACAGGAGCAGGCGCAGGAGTTAGCCTGTAATCTCTTGGAGCTCGCGCTGTGTGAGGAGATTGCCACGTCGCTGTTGCTCCTCGCAATGGCGATTAAGTGGTCCATTAGCAGTGTGTACCAGTGCTTGCGTTGATGACCTCAGCTGGCCTCGCGCCAGTCAAGCCCATCATCCGGATCCTGCTGACGTCCAGACGAATCATCGGGTACTTTCATCGTAACCAGCTCTTCAGCGCTGGTCGGATGCACGGCAACGGTATTGTCGAAGTCGGCCTTGGTCGCTCCCAGCTTGACTGCCACTGCGAATCCCTGCAGCATTTCGTCGGCGTTATCGCCGACGATGTGAATACCGACGATCTTCTCCTTTGCGCCAGCGCAGACCAGTTTCATGGCTGTGGATGTGCCTTGCGCCGACAGCGCATGGCGCATCGGAACGAACTCACTGGTATAGACGGTGACCGCCCCAGGATAATGCTCACGCGCCTGAGATTCGGTGAGCCCGACAGCTCCTGCCGGCGGATGCGAGAACACCACGCTGGGAATATTCTGGTAGTCGAGCAGGCTGTCGGCTTTGTTGTCGAACAGGCGTGCTGCGAGCCGGCGTCCTGCTTCAATCGCAACCGGCGTCAGCGCGACTTTACCGGTAATGTCCCCGATCGCATAGATACCCTTGACCTTGGTATTCTCGCTCGCATCGACCGGAATAGTCCCATTAGGCCGCGTCTCGATCCCGGTGTTCTGGAGATTGAGCGCCTCGGTGTTCGGGCGCCGCCCGACCGCCCAGATCACGCTGTCGAAGTCTGCGAGGCTCACACCGTCGACTGATGTCAACCGGATACCGCCAGAGCTTTCGTCCAATCGGGCTGCGGTGAAATTGGTGTGTACCGCGATACCCTGTCGCCGCAGCTCGCTCGCCAGAACCTCGCTGACCATGGTGTCGAAGGTTTCCAAGATTCTGGATTCCATGGTTACCAAGGTCACCTTGGAGCCGAGCGCGCCAAGCATTCCACTGAGTTCGACGCCGATATAGCCGCCGCCGATGATCGCGACATTTTTTGGCTGCTGCTTTAGCGTGAAGAAATCGTCCGAGCTTATGCCAAGCTCTGCACCTTCGATCCTCGGCACGATAGGCCGCCCACCAGTCGCGATCACGATGTGTTCGGCCGAGAAGTAGTCGTCATCGACTTTCACCGTTCTGCGATCGACAAAGCGAGCATGGCCCTGTATGCGTGTGATGCCGCTGTCGACGACATAGCGGTTCCAGTATTGATTGACGTCGTTGACATACTGATCACGGCCTTGCACGAGCCGTGCCCAGTCTGTACTGTCGCGTCGTGCTGGGACGCCGAAGTCGTTGGCATCATCAACGGCGTGGGCAAGCTGCGCCGCATACCACATGATTTTCTTCGGTACGCAGCCGTTGTTGACACAAGTGCCCCCTAATCGATTCGATTCGATTAGCGCGACATGGCCGCCATGCTCAGCCGCTTTTTCAGCAACAGCAAGACCACCGCTGCCACCACCAATGACGATAAGATCGAAACGTTTTGTTTTCATGAATCACTCCTTACAAGGGGTTGTGCAGTTATCAGTTGTGCCGTGTCTATGGGACGATAGAAGTGCGCTGAACGAAGAAGCACGCTTACGCTGCGAGGGCAGCACGCTACCCTCGCAGTGGCGTTGAAATATTAAGCGGCCTTGCTGTCTCTCTCCGCCAAATATGCCTCGAGCGCTTCTGATCCGCCGATTCGTTTCCCGTCAACGAAGATCTGCGGCACGGTAGCCACACCGGAGACAGCACGAATCGTTGCCTCACTGAAATCCCGGTTCAGTGCCAGTTCCTCGAAGTCTATGCCGGCGTCGCGTAACAGGCCTTTGGCGCGCACACAAAATGGACAGCCTTCACGGCTGAAAACGGTCACATTCAGCGGCGCCTGCGTTCCGGGTGCGATGTAGCGCAACATCGTGTCCGCGTCCGATACCTCGAATGGGTCGCCCGGTTCATCCGGTTCGATGAACATCTTCTCGATCACACCGTCTCTTACCAGCATTGAATACCGCCAGGATCGGTCGCCAAATCCAAGGTCATCCTTCGAGACCAGCATGTCCATGCCGCGGCTGAATTCACCATTGCCGTCAGGCAGGAAGGTGAGGTTGAATGCTTTCTGTTCTTTCTGCCATTCGTTCATGACGAAGGCATCGTTAACGGAAATGCAGACGATTTCGTCGATGCCGTGCTGTTTGAGCACGGGCGCCAACTGGTTGTAACGCGGCACGTGCGTAGAAGAGCAGGTCGGGGTGAATGCGCCGGGCAGTGCAAACACAATCACGGTGCGGCCATTGAAAATTTCCTTGCTGCTCACATCAATCCATTCGTGGTCACGACGGGTGCGAAAAGCCACCTGCGGTACAGTTTTGCCTTCACGATTATTGAACATACTGTTCTCTCCTGATTGTTGACGATGATTAGAAAATCTGTGTTATGGAATTGTGTGCTGAACACTCCTGCATAGCCATTATTATGGTACTTAGCAGTCCATAGAAAAAATAATTTATTATAATTACACCAATAGTGAAAACTAATGATTTGGCCAGCGAGGCATGGTTTCAGCACCATAACGATCGCCGATGTCGCGGCCGCGCTTCGACATCAGCGGTTTTAGGCTCTATTCGCCACAGATGTTTATGCAGCATCGAGAATAAATATTCTTAATAAACGTAAAAAAATATTGGATCACCTCGCCAAGGCGATAGAAAACGCCAATGGCATACATAGTAAGGAAACGGATCCATTCGAAAGTTGTCCCTAACGTTAAACGTGAATAAACAAATATGGACGATGCCTGAGCAACCATACAACCATTCTGAAATGCCAACGGTCCCCGTGATACTCATACGTCACGCCCAGAGTCAATGGAATCTGGAGAACCGTTTCACGGGCTGGGCCGACCCGCCGCTAACTGAGGCTGGGATCGCTCAAGCACGGCGGTCTGCCTGAAGCCGCCTTCTGTTGCCAGGCAGAGGTGCGCTATAGTGACGCTTACCTGAATGCAATCATTTTCTGGTAGAGGCGCACCTGACGAAATTGACTACCCTCGAAGATCTCTACAATCGTATCACCGGCGATGAAGATGCGCGTGTGTGCAAGGACATCCCTGATGCAGCCTGTCATGATCAACCCCGCAACTTTTTCGCCTATTTACTGGCTAATCTGCTCGGGAAGGTTGCCGATGAAATTGCCAGTGCGAAACTCGTGCTGCCATGGTTGTTCGGCGCTCTCGGCGTGCCGGCGAGCTTCACTGGCTTTCTGGTGCCGATACGAGAAGGCGGCGTGCTTTTGCCGCAATTGGCCGTTGCAGCTGTGGTCCGGCAGTTGGCCATTCGCAAGTATGTGTGGCTCGTCGGGGCGGTACTGTCATGCCTGAGCCTGTTGGGTATGGCCCTGTCGGCTGTTTCGCTGGAGGGTAGTGCTGCTGGAGCGGCGATCATTCTGATGCTGATCATCTTTAGCGTGTCGCGGGGACTATGCTCGGTTTCCGCGAAGGATGTGCTGGGCAAGACCGTATCGAAGAGTCGGCGCGGCATCTTGATGGGGTGGAGTGCGAGTTTATCGGGCGTTGTGATCATACTGGTTGGCCTGTGGATGGGTGGGCTTGGTTCGGAGCAGGCTGCTTCAAATGTTTTCGCGGTGCTACTGGTCACCGCAGGCATCCTCTGGCTGTTCGCGGCGATCGCATTTTCGATGGTCGTCGAGCAGCCTGGCGCGACTGAGGGTGGTGGAAACGCGCTTACGGTGGCGCTTCGACAACTTAAGCTGTTGCGCGATGACTTGCCCTTTCGCCGCTACGTTATCGCTCGCATCCTGTTGCTCTCGGTTGCACTTGCGCCGCCGTTTTATGTGCTGGTCGCCCAGCAGCAGTCGCAAGGCGGGTTGCTGGGCCTGGGTGCGCTGATCATCGCCAATGGTCTGGCAGCCAGCCTGTCCTCGCCTTTCTGGGGCTATTTGGGAGACAGGTCAAGCCGGACGGTTATGAGCCTCGCTGCGGCTGGTGCAGGACTGCTGGGCATCGTTACTTTCGCGGCGGTTTCTCTCGAATGGCGCTGGGCAACCAGTGAGCTGGGGCTGGCGATGATATTTCTGCTGCTGAATGTGATGCACAGTGGTGTTCGCCTGGGTCGAAAAGTCTATCTTGTTGATCTCGCGACCGGAGAAAATCGGGCGGCTTACGTTGCTGTGTCCAATACCGTGATTGGAGTCATGATGCTAGCAGGTGGCCTGATCGGCCTGCTCGGTGACTGGCTGGGAAGCGCTGCAGTCGTATTGGTGCTCGCATTGCTGTCATCGCTGGCAGCGGCCTATGTCACCTCGTTGCCGCAAGTGAGCGAAGGATGATGCTTCTCAAAATGTTTCAACCCTGAACAGCTCCTTCGAACCGCGGGATCAGAAAAATACGCCGGATAGTGGCTTATACTCAGTTTATGTCGTTTTGAATCGGGTGGGTTCAGCTCCCTCAACAACCGACTTCGGCCAGCCGAACGAGTTGTTTATTTTAGGCAGACTGCCTGTCGGCTTGGGCGGGGCAGCAGATAAGAGTAATGTCACGATGGAGGGGTTGCTGAAGCATGTGTCGATGGTGGAGCTATCGACAACTTTCATCGATCTATGGCTGACTTCGCGCAGCACCCGGGGCAACTAAGCGGATGAATGATGAGACAGGTTAGCAGCGTATTCTTGATTTTTTGTTTTGTTGCTGTCATCACGGGCTGCGGCCAGCGGGAGGCGCCCATCCGGCTTGGCACCAACGTATGGCCTGGATATGAACCGCTTTATCTTGCCCGCGAAACAGGTTATCTGGATAAGACTCGAATCCGACTGATCGAATATCCTTCAGCCAGCGAGGTCATGCGTGCCTTTCGCAACCGCGCGCTCGAGGCTGCGTCACTGACTTTGGACGAAGCGCTAGTGTTGTTGGATGCCGGTTTACCGATCAAGATCGTTCTTGTGCATGATATCTCCCATGGTGCGGATGTCATTCTTGCCAGGCCGGATATCAAGCAGATTGCTGAGCTTCGTGGACGCAATGTTGCAGTGGAGACCAGTGCGCTCGGTGCTTATGTAATCACGCGTGCGCTGCAGCAGAACAATCTTGCTTTGACAGCCATCAAGATCAAGCATCTGGATGTGAACCAGCATGAGGCTGCCTATCAGGCGGGGAATGTCGATGCGATGGTTACCTTCGAACCTTTCAGTACGCGCTTGAAAGAGTTGGGTGCGCGCGAGCTGTTTTCCAGCCGGGAGATTCCTGGTGAAATCGTTGATGTGCTGGTGGTTCACAAGGATATTCTCGAAACGCGGTTGGATGATCTGAGACACCTCACCAATAGCTGGTTTGCTGCATTAGAGTACCTCAAAGCGGAGCCGCAAAGGGCAGCAATGGTCATGGGCAGGCGTTTGAAGATAAACGATGAAGAAGTTCTGGCGAGCTACGAGGGTATGGAATTGCCGACTTATCAGCAGAATATCGAGATGCTCGATCATGGCCTGGATACCCTGCGTCAGCTAGCTACTATCATGTCAGAGCACAAGCTGATCGGGCGCGATCGCGAACTTGAACAGGTGCTAAGTTCGGATGCCCTTCACCAGGACTAATACTCATTGGGGCATGCTCCATTTTGAACGCCTGGGCGTTCTGATCCCGGGCGTGACCCTGGCTGTATTCTTCCTGGCAGCGTTTTTGGCTAGCATGATCAGTCGCGAGACTGCCAGCACCCAGACGCGCGATGCGTTGATCGATCATCTCAATGACCGGATAGCCTTCATTCAGGGTGCCGCGGAGGAGTTCGTTCAATTGGGTCTGCAGCAGCGCCTGCAACAATTGATTTCCAGCCTCGCTTCCGATAGCGATCTGATATCCATACATATCGTTGATGAAAAGAACCAGGTGCTTGCTTCAAGTGAGCTCGCCGATGTGGGTCTGCCCTGGGCTGATTTAGAGCAGGGCTTTCAGCGACCTTTCATTAAGAACGTTCGACAGACACAGCGTCTGGCCAGTTTTTACGACCACGAACATGAGTTCATCGAGACATATGCCAGCCTGTGCGGTGCGAAAAGGCCGGATCGGCTGCGGTTGCATAGCTGCGGATTTATCACTTATCGGATCGACACCAAACCCCATTTGCATGCAGCCACGCTTGCACTTCGAGATAATTCCAGACTTTACATACTGGGTATGGCGACCGTGGCACTGTTCAGCCTAGGGCTGATACATGTGCTGGTGGCACGCCGCACCGCTGATATCTCGAACATTGTCCACGAGTTCCGAGATGGTAACAGAGCCATCCGTATTAACGTGACACGCAAGGACGAAATCAGCGAGCTCAGCCACTCCATCAACAAATTGCTCGATGAAATCGTAGAAGATGAAAAAGCAATACGCGATGGCCATGAGCGTCTGCACGCGCTTTTTGACAACGTCATCGATAGTGTAATCGTCATCAATGACAAAGGTATCATCGAGAGTGCGAATCCTGTTACAGAGAACATCTTTGGGTTCACACCCGATGAAATGGTCGGACAGAATGTCAGCATGCTAATGCCAGAGCCAATCTCGCATGAACACGATCACTATCTTGCTGAGTATCGAAAGACTGGTGTTGCAAAAATTCTTCGAACTGGCCGCCAGGTCGAAGCAAAACACAAGTCTGGACGTCTTTTTCCGGCTGAACTCGCTATCACTGAAATGCACGTGCATGGTGAGCGTTTGTTCACCGGCATCTTGCGAGATGTGAGCGAGCAGGTTGAGTTGAACCGAAGAATGCAACAGGCTTACGAAGATCTCCATGAAGCACATGCTCGCTTGGAAGAGGTTGTGCGAACAGATAAGTTGACCCAGCTCTTCAATCGGGGTCATTTTGACACTACACTGTTTGCCGAGATTCTTCGAGCCACAAGACACACTATACCGTTGTCTCTGATGCTGCTCGATGTCGATTACTTCAAGCGTTTCAATGATCATTATGGCCATGTTGAGGGCGATAGTTGTCTGCAGACCATTGCGCAAACCCTGCAGCAGGTCTTCATGCGTAGTGGAGAGGTCGTGGCTCGATATGGCGGTGAAGAGTTCGCAGTGATACTGCCACATTGCGGTCGGCAAATCGCACTGAACCGAGCCGAGAAGGTGTTACACGCTGTCCGCGAGCGAAATATTCCGCATGAAAAATCAGGTACGGCTGATCGGGTGACCATCAGCATCGGAGTGGCGACACATTGCCCGACGTCAAAGCACCCGGTAGCGCCGGATGATCTGATCAAGGCAGCTGATGAAATGTTGTACAATGCAAAAGCAGCAGGCCGCAACCAGGTGTGTCACACCATGTTTTCTGATGACATCGGCGACATCGCGGCCAATCAGGCAGGCTGATTTCAGGAGCGGGGTAGGCATGTTCCCGCGATCTTGGTCGCCGGCGATAGCAAGCCAGAGCGTATCAGCCTCGCCCAGCAAAGCGGTTAAGGTTTTGCACAAACCACGTAAGCCGGCGCAACTGCGTACTCCGATTCGAAGCCAGCTGGCATCCCGGGATCTCAGACGATGAGTCCCTTGCTGCGGGCGATACTGACACACTCGGTACGATTGGATGCGCCTAGTGCCCTCAGCAGTGCGCTGACATGGGCTTTGACTGTGTTCTCAGTCAAGAAAAGTTCGCTCGAGATCTGTTTATTCGAATGGCCGTTAGCGATCAGCTTCAGCACGTCGTGCTGACGTCGGGTAATGAACGGCCCGGCACCGCAATCGGAGCGATGCTGCTGGCTGGCTGGGTTGCCCGGTAGACGCAATAACTGTTTGCGTATGGTCTCCGGAATATGGATTTCGCCATTCAATATGCTGCGCAATGCATCGAGCAGATTTTGACCAGAATAAGACTTGGGGATAAAGCCCACCACGCCAGCGTCAATGAGCGACTTGATCGTCGGCAGGTCATCCTCGCCTGAGATGATCACGATCGGCACGCTTTCATCGTGAATGCGTCGGTGTTGCAAGACCGCTCTGCCATTCAGGCCCGGCATTCGCAGATCGAGCAAAATCAGGTCAAGTTCCTGATCGGTGTCCAAGTGTTGCATGGCTCCGTCGGCGGAGGTAGCTTCCAAAATCACGACCTCGCTGTCCAGAGTCTCGATAATATGCCGGATGCCGTCGATGAATAACTGGTGATCATCCACTATCAGTATCTGCATTGACGTACTCCTCCACAGATTAATCGATCACGATCAAATGTTTCTACTTCGCTTATTCATTATGCGCCGGGCAAGGTGTAGACTATTCATACTTTTGGGTGATTGTATCATCACAGCGAGAGTGATTATCATACTCAAATAGGGAAGAAATGCCCGCGATGGTGACAATTGCCGCACACGCACCAATGTAAGACGTGCCAGGGGAGGCTATAAATGATTTCAACATACACATTTCCGATCATCATCTCGATATGGTTAGGCGCTTACCTTTCCGCGGGTATCGCTGATCCGGTGGTTCAGCAGACGATGAAGGAATACCAGGTGGAACTCGATCGCCTGGATAAGGTTAATTTCCATCCCAATCTGCTCCCGCTGATTCTGCGGCACAAAGACTA
>JARFQK010000403.1 GCA_029287815.1 Gammaproteobacteria bacterium | reverse complement strand
TGATACCTTCGCTTTTGGGATCTTTGTTCATAGCAGCCTCACCCGATGCCAGCAACGCTATGGCACAGCAATTCTGGCGATCAATTCTTTGATGAACGTATCCGGTGTGACGCCTTCAGCTTCGGCCTCGTAGCTGAGGATAATGCGATGGCGCAGAACATCGCAGGCTATCGATTGGATATCGTCCGGGTCGACATAGTCCCGTCCGGCCAGCCAGGCGTGCGCACGCGCGCACCGGTCGATCGCGATCGTCGCGCGCGGGCTGGCCCCGTACAGCGACCATTGAGCCAGGTCATCGCCGTACGCACCGGGGTTGCGCGTTGCCAACACCATATGCACCAGGTACTCTTCGAGATTCTCAGCCATGTACAAATTCAGTACTTCCCGTCTGGCCTCGAAAATAGCCTGTTGTGTAATTCTCGGCCTCGCCTGGCTGTTTGTCGTGCTCGCGAGCGGCGTTTCATCGAGTGCTTCATCGCGCGCGAGTGCCAGTATCGCTTTTTCCGAACTGGCTTCCGGATAGTCGATGGTTACGTGCATCAGGAAGCGATCGAGCTGGGCTTCGGGTAACGGGTAGGTGCCCTCCTGCTCGATCGGATTCTGTGTGGCCATCACCATGAACAGCTGGGGTAGTTGGTAAGTGACCTTACCGACCGTGATCTGTCTTTCAGCCATCGCTTCGAGCAGCGCGGACTGCACCTTCGCCGGCGCCCGATTGATTTCATCGGCCAGGATCAGGTTGTGGAACAGCGGCCCCTGCTGAAAGGCAAAGCTACCATCCTGAGGGCGATAGACTTCGGTCCCGGTCAGATCTGCCGGCAACAGATCGGGCGTGAACTGTATGCGGTGGAAGTTGCTTTCGATGCCTTCGCTCAAGACCTTGATCGCTTTGGTCTTGGCGAGGCCAGGAGCGCCTTCGACCAGTAGATGGCCATCAGCCAACAGGGCAATCAGCATCCGGTCTACCAGGTTCTCCTGGCCGATGATGTGTTGTTCGACGTGTTTTTTTAAACTCTGGAGCGTTTCCTGATTCGACATGCTTGTGGCTAACTTATTATTCTGCAAGGCCCGATTCCGAAAGCTTTTCGACATTAGCTGCCGAGAATGGTTCCACGCGGCAGCGCAGCCGGTGGGCCGATGGTATTGTACCTGTATTCTCGCTAAACTTCGCGCAACAGCGCTACACGGTGCTCTCAACGCGAGAGATAATCGGGAATCTGGTGCGCGCCGCTTAGTCTGCGCAATTCCAGAACTGCCCCCGCAACGGTGATTGGAAAGTATCGCGCCAAAACCACTCTGAACGATCGGGGGAAGGTTGCAGATACGTTGCATCGTCCATCAGTCCGGAGACCGGCCGACGTAGTCATCAACCAGGTTGCGGCGGGCGGCTGGGGTGCAGAGCGGCATTGTAGCGTTCGATGCCGCCTTCGTTCCTCGTCGCCTTCGTTGAGTCGGAGGTGTCCTTGAACAGACGTGTTTTTACCGGTGTGCTGGTGCTGGCCGTGATTCGGCCTGAAGCTGCCATTGCAGTGACCGAAATACCCGCTGTAGTCGTCAGCGCTGCGCGCACCGAACAGAGTCTGTTGACTACACCAGCCAGCATCACGGTGATCACGCGTGAGCAAATCGATGCCACGGGTGCACGGCATATCGACGAGGTGCTGCGCGGGCAGGGCGGTGTTCAGATCAATGACCTGTTCGGTGATGGCAGCCGCTCTTCTGTCGGCATGCGTGGGTTCGGCGAGACCGCCGGCTCGAATACCCTGGTGCTGGTCGATGGCCGCCGCCTGAACAATCCCGATATCGCCGCTCCGGATCTGAACAGTATCGCGCTGGAGGATGTCGAGCGTATCGAAATCGTGCAGGGCAGCGCGGGTGTGTTGTTCGGTGATCAGGCCGTCGGTGGCATTATCAATGTGATAACCCGCAAGCCGGACGCGTCCCGGCATTCATTGAAGCTGTCGGCGGGCAGCTACAACACGCTGATGCTGCACGCGGCGACTTCGCAGGCGTTGGTCAACGGCATGAACTACCGTCTGTCACTCGACGCGCGCGAGAGCGACAACTATCGAGATCACAACGAAGCGTCTTACTTGAATGGTTTCGGCAAGCTCGGTTATGAACATGCGTCGGGTTCCGTGTTTGGCGAGCTGCAGTACATCGACGATCAGCTCAATACACCAGGTACGCTGTTCGCCGATCAAGTGCTCGAAGATCGCAGGCAGGTCGACCCGAATTTCGCCAACGATTTCTCTGATGCGAAAACTACTGTGGTTCGAACTGGTTTGGTACAGCAAATCAGTGACAACTGGTCAGTCGAGGGCGAGCTCAGCGGCAGGGATACCAATGGCGAGTTCCGCCTGAGCTCGGTGTTTGCTGCAGAAACCGAGATCAGTACACAGGATAGGCAGGTCCTCGAGTTGACGCCGCGGTTGATAGGCTTGCTACCAACGATGAACGACACGTTGCTGACACTTGGCGCGGATCTGGTAGCCAGCGACTACCAGTTGAGTACGCGTTTCGGCGATCAGGTCAATGACCAAACCCAGGACGCACTCTACGTTCAGGCCGCGGTGCCGGCAACCGAGGTGTTGGACCTTACCTTGGGTGTGCGTTACGCCGAGGTCGATAACGAACTCCAGGACAGCGGCTCATTCGCAATTTTCCCGGATGGCGTTCGCATCGAAGATGACGTGACCGTGGCGACTTTCGGTCTGACGATCAGTGCCGATCAGAACTGGCGGGTACTGTTCCGGGCCGATCAGAACTACCGCTTCGCGAAAGTGGACGAATACCTGCAGCCGGTTTTCACGCCGACATTTACCCCGATAATTCTGAAAACGCAGGAAGGGCTGTCGTTAGAGGCCGGTGTGGAATGGACTGCGGGTCTGAACAACGCAAAGCTGTTGCTCTACCAGCTGGATCTCGACAACGAGATCGCTTATGACCCGGTCAACTTCGCCAATATCAATCTGGATCAAACCCGCCGGCAGGGTGTGATCAGCAATGCGCGCTGGCAGCAATCGGACCGGCTTGGTCTGTCGGCCAGCTATACCTTCACCGACGCTGAGGTATTGAGTGGTCCATACGCCGGCAAGGAGATTCCGCTGGTTGCGCAACACTCGGCACGGGTGGGCGCGGACTACCAGTTGACCGAGCGCTGGCAGCTCTATGCCGAGTGGTTCGCGATCAGTGATCGGGTATTTTCCGGCGATTTCAACAACGAGCTTTCGCGCTTGCCCGGTTATGGCTTGATTAACGCAAAAGCGGAATACGAAGTGAACGACTTTGTCTTCTCTGGCAGGATCAACAATCTGTTAAACAAAAAGTACTCGGAGGTCGGGCAGTTGAGTTATGACCCAAACAGCTTTGTCGCGACCGAAGCGTTCTTTCCGTCGCCAGAGATCAATTTCATGCTGACAGCAGCCTGGCAGTTCAGATAATCTTACAAGTATGAAGCCCGCTCTGAACCCAATCGCTGTCACCACGATGTTGTCGCTCGCGCTGCATGCGACGATACTGTTCGGCTTTGTGCAGACCAGGCAAGCCATTCAGTCTACCGGCAAAGGCATCCATATCGAACTGGTGAGCTCGAGCGATGTCTCGAAACAGCCAGACACCACGCGGGCTGCCGACATAGAAGCAGTGAACGCGCAACAACAGGCGCAAACAGGCCAGCGACGTGAACCAGCCAAAGCAATTGTTGCGCAAACACAAAGACCAGAGCGCGCGGTTTCAGCAGCGGTTACCAAGTCCGAACCGGAGCCGGTTCAGTTGATATCTGAAAAGAAGAGCGATTCCGGCGCGGATATGCAAACGCGTAGCCGTTCAAGCAAAGCGACAACACACACGCGTTCCATCATTGAGTTATTGCACAGCACCATCAGCGAGCGCAAGCAGTATCCCTATCTTGCAAGACGACAGCGTCGCGAAGGCGTTGCCAGGATCGAGTTTGTGCTTCATCCCGACGGCAGCATTGACGACGCCCGCCTGATTCATTCGAGCAAGACCCGCATTCTGGACAAGGCCGCACTGGAGGCAGTCAAGGGCATCGTACCCTTCGAACCGGCGAGAGCCTACCTGGACCGACCCGAAGCGTTCCAGGTCGATGTCATTTTCAACATGATCTGAGCGATGGGCAATCGACTGACAAAGATCTATACGCGAACCGGTGATGCCGGGGAGACCGGAACCGCTGACGGTAAACGCCTGAGCAAAGCCGCCCGGCTGATGCACGCACAGGGCGATGTCGATGAACTCAACAGCCTCATCGGATTGCTCGCCTGCAAAATTGATGATGCCGGGCTGAAGCAGCTGATCAGCAGAATCCAGCATGACCTGTTCAATCTCGGCGGTGAATTGAGTCTGTCACAACCGCTGATCACTGCTGAGGATGTCGTATATCTCGAACAACAACTCGATGCGTACAATGCAGAACTGCCGCCGCTGCAGGAGTTCATTCTTCCGGGCGGCGGCGAGGTTGCGGCTGTGTGTCACGTTGCGCGCGCAGTTTGCCGACGTGCCGAGCGTAGCCTGGTGTATTTGCATCAAGAAAAATCGCTGAGTCCCGAGCTGCTGGCGTATATCAACAGACTGTCCGATCTGCTTTTTGTGCTGGCGAGAGTGCTTACGCGGCTCGACGGTGAAAGTGAAGTGTACTGGAGTAAAGGTGGCGGGGACAAATGACGGGCATACGCATTCCCTCCGTTACATCAATTCGATCCGAAAGACATCTCCGATGGCTTTGACGATTTCCGGGCTATCCCATTCGCGTGATCCGCGGACTTTCTGCAGTACACGGCCATCAGCGTCGATTAGAACGGTAAGTGGAATGGTGCTGGCGCCGAGCATGTTTTCCATCAACAGCTCATGGTCGATGAAGTTCTCGAAAGATACCTCTGTCTGATCGATGAAGGCTGCTGCCTTGTCGCGGTAGTCATCGGTCGAAATCCCGATAATGTGGAATTCTTTCCCGTTGTAGCGTTGTGCCAGCCGCTCGAGTGACCCCATTTCGGCACGACATGGGCCGCACCAGCTGGCCCAAACATTGATCATCAAGGGCATGCCTTTGTAGTCGGCGAGTGATCTGTTTTCTGTGTTCAGTCCGTCGAGTGATGTATCAGGAAGGAGACTGCCGGTTGCGACTTCCTCTGGCGTTCTGAAAGTGCGGGCGATGGTCGGGTGGATAGTCTGTGGCTTGTTGGCTCGTCCGGATGGAGTGACGGTGTTAGAGGTCTGGTTGCCCATCATGAATTCCGTCGCGAAGTAGATCACCGCAAAGTCGCGATTCAGCGACTTGCTGTGAAAGTTCTGCATGGGCATGGCTACAGAGAGCGAAATCGTATCGCCTGCGCTGAGGGACTCATCCACCAGCCCTGCCGCCCAGACTTTCTCCCTGCCAGTGTCGACCTCGACATAGGTGATACCGCCGGCATTGACGATCTCTGTAATTTTGCCAGTCACATGTTGCGGGTCGCCCGGTTGCGCCGATTCGCGATATTCGCTTTGGCCGTCATCTTCCATTACATCGGCAGCATCAATGGTGCCTATGGGCGAGGCTGTGAGTGTGAGACAGAGATAAAGGAATTTTGATGGGCGGATACGTTGCATCAACAAGGAGCCATTACAGGATTCACCAGTGATTTTAGGCACAACAGATCGCTTGTGTAAAAGATTGGAGCAAAAAGAGCTGTGACCGCCGGCGGAGCCGAGGTCAGGATGGTAGTATCGGTGTCGGAAGAATCGGGCTAACCCGAATGGCACTTACTTAAGCCGATACGGGTTGCTTCTGGAGGAAATGTCGGCGGCAGGGAAGCCGCCGTCGAGCCTACATGGACGTATTCACGGCGTTTTCCGGAAGAAGTAACCCGTGTCGGCGGGTCGATTGCCCGACGATAGCTGTTAAGTAAGTGCCATTTGGGCTAGGGCGGTAAATTGAGCTATGCTGCCGTCTGGTCTGTTATTTGAAATACCTCACAAAAATGCTCGAAACTTCACAAAAAGACCCTGTTTTAGGCAATAATTTTGCAAGCTGCGGTCAAATTGGCACGAGCCATTGAAAACGGGTGTACACTTGTCTATACAGGTAGAAGCAATGGGCGTGAACGGCGGGGATTGGCTCGGCGATGATCACTCGGTTCCAGTGAGGAGAGTAGTAATGCCAACAATATTGAAATTTTTCGGACTGATCACGGTAGCGATGATCGTAACATCCTGCGCCAAGGACAATACGATCACCGAAATAACCGAGTGCGTTTTCCCTGATGCCCCCGATGAAGAGGCACCGTTCTGGGTCTGCGACCAGCCGGTCGACGGCTTGGCTGTTCATGCAGTGGGCGTAGCCGAAAAGTCAGCCGCCGGCTACAGTTTCATGAAGAATATGGCCGCGACGGATGCGCGTGTGCAACTGGCGCAAAGAATGCAGGTTCACGTGAACAACATGGTCAAGCAATATGCAGAGACCACGGGAGCCGCCGATACGGAGACGGTGGATAAGGTGAACACCTCCGTGACCAAGCAGATCACCGAGCAGTCACTGTTGGGAACTAAGATATACAAGATCGCCAACAGCCCCAACGGCGACCTCTACGTGCTGCTCGGTATGGATGAAAACGCAACCGCTGAAGCCACGCAAAAGGCACTGCGGACGAGCATGCGCAACGATGCCGCATTGTGGCAGCAGTTCAAAGCGCAGCAAGCGCAGGATGAACTGGCGGCGTCGATTGCTGATATGAATCAGTAACTAAGGGTCGGCGCAGCAGAATCCAAAGCCGGCAGCCGGGACGTCCCGGCTGCCGGCTTTTTTCGCGGTGAACCTGGAGAAAAATACGGGCTGGTGTTTCGTTGGAGCGGCTTCAGCCGCGCATGAATTCTGCGTCAATGCATCGGCTACAGAACAGGGCGAGGTATGAACAGTAAGCGCGTTGTCTTGCCAGCGCTATGCATTTTGTTGGCGTGCGCGCCGGCGGAGTCGGGCAGCGAATTCGAAAAATGGAAGCATCAGCAGCTGGAATCGTTTCAGCAATACAAGGACGAACGCGATAAGGCGTTTGCCGCATTTTTGGAACAACACTGGCGCGCGATAGAACTCGAGCAGGGCGTGGTGCGCGACCGGAACCCAAAGCCTGTCGTGGCACCGATTGCAACGCCGCAGGCTGCGCAACCAACCGAAACCATCGCTCCACCAAGCGTAAAACCGCAACCCAGAGGGCCAGAAACACCGGCGCCAGTGATACCAAAACCACGACCTGGCGTGAGCACAGAAGTCGATTATTTTGGCACGCTGATCACGTTTTATTATGACCCGGCGTTCCAGCGAGCACCACCAGGCCGAGTGACCAAGACCGCGGTGAGCAACTTCTGGTCAGCGCAGAGCAAAACGGATTATCAGGCCTTGATCCAGCAGCTGGATGCACAGGCGAAGGCATTACGACTCGATGATTGGGGTTACGCGCTGCTGGTCCATCGTTTAGCGATGAAGATACATCCTTTGTCGAAGAACAACCAGGCGCTGTTCTGCTGGTTCATGTTGTCCAAAGCCGGCTATGACAGCCGCATCGCGTACAGCGAAGACCGTGTCTATTTGCTGTTGGCTGCTGTGCAGCGCATGTACGACGTGACCTATTTTACCTTTGGCAAGGAGCGCTATTATGCGGTCAGCTTCGACGGTAGCCGCCATCGACCCGGCCAGGTCTATACCTATGATGGTCAGTATCCCGGTGCGGTCAAAAAACTGGACATGGTGATTCGCACCCGGGCGGCCAGGGGCAATGACGCCCATAAACGTGACCTGTCATTTGACTATGGCGGCAAGCGCTACGTTATCGAAGCGAGTTATCAACCGTCGCGTGTCGATTATCTGAACACTTATCCTCAGCTCGATCTCGAGCTTTATTTCAAATCGGAAGTTGGCGAGGTGGCCGAATCGCCATTGTTGCAGCAGTTGGCAGCCATCGTGGATGACATGGAAGAGGTGGATGCGGTGAACTTTCTGCTCCGCTTCGTGCAGAGCGCATGGCAATACCAGACCGACGAACAGCAATTTGGCGCAGAGAACTCGCTTTTCCCGGAGGAAACGATTTATTATCCTTATTCGGATTGCGAGGATCGGTCTGTGCTTTTTACCTGGCTCGTGTCCCGGCTGCTCGGGTTGGACGTGATCGGCTTGAATTACCCGGGACATGTCGCGGCGGCGGTGCATCTGGACCAGGACGTGGCTGGCGAGCACGTGATCTACAACGGCAAAAAGTTTTTGGTGACCGATCCGACGTATATCAATGCTATGGCGGGCATGGCAATGCCGGGATATGAACACATGAAGCCAGGCGTGATACCGGTCAGGTGATCGTACAGGGATCAGTACCATGATTGAACGCTGGGTCTACAACAAGGGACAGCTGATCGTGACCAGGATCAGCGGCAGAGTGCACAGCCAGGAGATCTTCGATCATGTGTTCTGGCTGATCGACAGTCATAATATCGGCGAGGTCAAGTCCGATTATGATCAGGTCGTGTATGCCGAAGACATCGACTCTGTAACCGTCGATGAACATGACGTTCGTCGGATCATGGAAGTCAGCACCGGTTTGGGGCAGGCGAGAGGACGTTTCAGAACCGCGATTGTTGCGGTGGAGCCTTTCAACACCAAGCTCGCGCAGCTGTACCAGTCGTTGTCGAAAGACGCCGAGCGCGAAGTGGAAATGTGCGAGGATCTGCACAGTGCTTTCGCCTGGTTGGGTTGCGAAAATCCGGATCCGGACAAATTTGGCTAATGTCGATCAGGACTATCCACCGCTCTACCTGATCGACGCCGTCATTACTTTACACTTTAGTCTTTCTTTGATGTGCCTTCGCATGCTATGCAATCTTGATTAACCGCAGAGGCACGGAGGCGCAGAGCCTGCTATTTCCGTTTCTTCGATCAATATTTTGCATTCAAAACAAAAAGCATTCTCCGCGTCTCCGCGTCTCTGTGGTAGATGAAACATTTGCCTCGTTCCGTGCTCCGTAACGTTATGCGCTTGCGTGTTAATTTGGTCCGCAGATGAACACAGATAGACACAGATGTATGCATGGGTTTGCGGGGTTCGATCCGGTTTCAATGCGCGGTGTAAGAACAAAGAAACATTCGCGTTAATCTGCGTTAATCTGCGGACTGAATCGCACGGCGTCGCATTTTTCAATGAGTAACGCAACCATCGCGTTTCTGACGTTTTCTGCTCACGGACGAATCAGACCTGTGCGGCATGTCATCAGTACCAGGCTTGGCCGAACGTCAGGTAGACCGCCGTATCTTCTGGACCCTCGGCGACGTCGACACCGGCATGGGCGCCGAAACGCCGGGCGATGAAATAGCGGAAGCCGATGCCTTTGGTGTATACGGTGTCGTCGGCGGGAGTCAACGCATCGATGCTCTGGGCTCTGCCAACGCCGCCAAACAGAATCAGGCTCCAGCGCGTGGTAAAGTTCCAGCGGAATTCAGCTTCACCCACCGTGACGGTCTCGCCCTGGTAGCGAAATGCCGGAATGCCGCGCAGATTGATGAACGGGTATTCGTAAAATGCAGCCTCGCCGTCCAGTGTGTCGAACTCGCCGCGCAGACCGAGAACCAGTGTATCGGTCAGCATGGTGAAAAACTTGGCGTAGGCTTTGTATTTTTCGAACTCATCGTCGCTGCCGAAGGCCTCGCGGTAGAGCGAGGCTCTGAGCCCGGCCGAAAGCCCGTTGCTCGGAGTGAACAAGGTGTCGCGGCTATCGTAGTCGAGCAGCAATGAAACCGAAGCCGATCGGCTGTCGAACTTTGGCGACGGAATCTCGGTCGGGAGCAAATCGGAAAGATCGAATTCGACGCTGGAATCGAGCAACAGATAATTGATTCCGGCGTAAAAGTCGGAATCCTTGAGACGGAATTTCAGTTCCTGAAAAAGAATGGTCGGTTCGATGTTGAACCCGAAGCCGTTGCTCGATGGACCGGTGCCGCCGTCCAGGCCGAAAAATTTCAGATTGACCGATGCCTGCGCCAGTGCACCGGTGTAGCGTATACGATCATTTTTCCAGATCCCCAGATGCGCACCGCCGACGAACCAGCTGTCGTTTTCAGTATACCCACCAAACAGGCCCGAAACGCTCGGTGGAATGATGCGCCCTTTCTGGTCGATGTTCTGGGGGTCGAAAGTCTCGCCCGCCTCGGTTTTGCCGGCGAGCGGGTCGTGCAGGAACAGCAGGCCGGCACCAAGGCCAAAACCGACCGCGGGCTCGGTGATGATGATGGGGATCGGAAAGAACCCCTTTCTTTCGGCGAGCCAGTGACTGACGTCGAACATACCGTCCCGCGGGTCGATGAAATCGTCCAGCAGCGCCGCTGTCGCCGCCTGACCGGATGCGATGATCAGGGCAATGGCTAAGACGCGTTTGTATATCGGATTCATGATGAACGGCTCAATGCTGGAACGAAGAAGACCGGAGTATTCTAACGCCGCCTGGCGAGAAATGCGGGCTCCGTCCTGCGCCTGCTCCCGTGATCCTGGTGAGAAATGCAGGTTAAGATATGGCGTTTTTGGTGATCGGGCGAAAACAGCCGAGTTCTTGAATGCGCCATCGATGGCATACAGTATTTGCAGTTCTTCTGGGCGTGCTGGCTACGCTTACCGATGCCGGCAGTAGCGCTCGTGCGGCAGCTGATGATCGGGAAAAACCTGTTGTAAAGCAGGGGGCTGAAGATGCTGGTGGCCAGGCAGCCGACCCGACAACAACGCTAGAGACGGGGCCGACTCAACAGACCGCTCAGGAAGAAGTCAGGTCTGAAGCGGAAGAGCCCACCTTGAAGCGCGACGAGGAGGCTGAGGAATTCGTTGTCGATGAGCCGCTCAAGTGGGACTTCTATGGCAGTATCCGCCTGCGTTATCGAACCACGGACGCTGGCTCGATTCTTGGCGATGCCGGTTCGCGTGCCGGGCTCGACGCTGAGTGGCATATCGCACCCGAAGCATGGATCTATGGGCGTCTGGAAGCGGGTTTCAACGTGCTCGACGAACTCGACCAGTTGCTGAGCCCCGGGGGTAGCGCCGGTGAAGGCCAGCAGGGTGACAGCGTCTTCCCTCGTCTATATACCGTTGGTGTGGAGACGCCCGTCGTGGTTGCGAGCTATGGCAAGACCTGGTCGACCTATTACAAGATTGCGAACTTCACTGACCGGTTTGACAGTGCGGGCAGCAGCGCAGTCGGAACGTTCAATGCAGGAACTGATGGCGGCGCGACCGGTACCGGCCGCGCGGATCAGGTGCTGCAAACACGCGTATTTGTCGATTACCTGCCGGAGACATCCAGGGTCAAACCCTTCAACTTGAACATTCAACTGCAGAGGGATCAGCCCATCCCCGGGGTAGATGGTGCGTACTACTCTAATACGATCGGCTTGAGTGCGGTACTCGAATCGAGAGCGGATTTCACCCTGGGTATCGCCTACAACCTGGCGCTGATCGACGGTCTGGATGATCCGGCGGTTCAGGCCGCCGGCATCAGCGGCGACGCCGAAGCTTTCTTGTTGGGTGCGCGCTGGTTTGACGAACAAAGGTACATTGGCTTCGCCGTAGCGCGTTTGCTCAATCACGAGGCAACGGACGAGGGCATCTATTTTTCAGGTTGGGGCTCCGAACTCTACGCGCGACAGCGGTTGATAAAGGGTTTTTGGTTGGTGGCTGGCTACAACTGGCTTGTTCCCGATAAAGATCAAATCCAGGCGGGCGAGTACGAACTGCTCTACGGCGTCGCCGGTTTGCGTTATTCGATAGACGATTTCAACCGCCTCGCATACGCTGAATGGCGCGTGGACAGCACAACCACTCAAGACGGGGGCGAGCTCGGAAATATCTTCACGATCGGTGTACGCTGGGATTTCTAAAATCAAGGGGTCAGACTCGTTGATCGTCGCATTAATAGACGATCAACGAGTGTGACCCCTTGTTTTTATTGATTTTGGGCGGTGGGGTAAAATGCCAAGCACCGTTATTTTGTCCTATAGTTACTCAACAACCGAGTAGGACAAAGACCTGTGTCAT
>JARFQK010000337.1 GCA_029287815.1 Gammaproteobacteria bacterium | reverse complement strand
TACAAAACAGCGACATCGCCAAAAAGCCGAACCTGCTCGATCTTGATAGAGAGGGTCTGGAACATTATTTCCGGACGATCGGGGAAAAATCGTTCAGGGCGAGCCAGATCATGCAATGGATCCATCAGAAAGCGGTTACGGATTTCCAGCAGATGTCGAATCTGTCGCGAAGTCTGCGCGAGCATCTGCAGCAGAGCACGCTGATCCAGGCGCCTCGAGTAGTCTACGATTCAACATCGAATGACGGCACCCGCAAATGGCTGATTCAGCTTGACGATGGCAATCGGATTGAGACTGTCTATATCCCGGAGCCTGATCGGGGTACGCTGTGTGTTTCCTCACAGGTGGGTTGCGCGCTGGACTGCAGTTTTTGTTCAACCGGTCGTGGTGGCTTCAACCGCAATCTGACGACTGCGGAGATCATTTCTCAGGTCTGGTTGGCGATGCATCTGATTGATGAAGAGAGAAAGCCAGGTCGCAAGGTGACCAATGTTGTCTTAATGGGCATGGGTGAGCCGTTGTTGAATTTTGATAATGTGGTCCGAGCGGTGCGCATCATGATGGACGACTTCGCCTACGGGCTGAGTAAACGTCGCGTGACCATCAGTACTGCCGGCGTCGTCCCGGCTATTGACCGTCTGGGGGATTTACTGGACATGCGTCTGGCCGTATCCTTGCACGCGCCGAATGACGAGTTGCGTGACAGCCTGGTGCCGTTGAACAGAAAATATCCAATCGCGGAGCTCATGGCTGCTTGCCGGCGTTTTATCGACAAACAAACGACCCGGAGCAGAATAACCTTCGAGTATGTGCTGCTCGATGGCGTGAATGATTCCGAGCAGCATGCGCGCCAGCTGATCAAGCGCATCAAGGGAATTCCCACATTAGTGAATTTGATTCCGTTCAATCCATTTTCAGGCTCGGGCTACAAGACCTCTTCACGCGCGAGGATACAGCGGTTCTATACGTTACTCACTGATTCAGGTATAACGACCATCGTGCGCAGAACCCGGGGTGAGGATATTGATGCAGCCTGTGGACAGCTGATCGGAAAAATAGAGGACAAGAGCCGACGCCATCGTCGATTTGAGGAACCCAGAATCGGAATGCAAATATGAATCAACTCATCCGGATAATATTCATAATAACTATCACCGGATTGTCCGCCTGTTCATCGAAACAAGAAATGACCGTTGACAAGCAAGTGAGCGAGCCCGATTTAGTGCAGGCATCCGCACTGAACGTGCAGCTGGCACTGGGCTATATCGAAAGGGAACAACTCGGTGTGGCGCAGGAAAAACTGGAAAAAGCCATCGAGCAGAATGACGAGAATGTCGATGCCTACACCACGATGGCCTATCTGAAAAGAATCATAAAAGAGTACGATGAAGCCGAAGACTATTACCTGCAAGCGCTCGACATCACGTCGAACGACCCAAGTATACACAACAACTACGGTGGACTCCTGTGTCAGATGGGTCGTTACGAGGATGCGCTGGAAGAGATCAAGCTGGCTTATGAGAGCCCCTTCTACGAGACGCCCTATCTTGCCTATGCCAATGCTGGTACCTGTCTGTTGGACGTGGGCGACTACGAACAGGCCGAAAAGATGTTACGCAAGGCATTGCGCGATCAGCCCAAGTACGCGGGCGCATTGCTGTCGATGGCTGATCTTGGCGTCAAAACAGAAAAATACTTGATGGCCAGGGCGTATATCCAGCGATATCATGCGGTTGCAAGACCCAGTGCCGAAAGCTTGTGGCTCCAGATTCAGGCGGAAAAAGCATTAGGTGCGGAAGAGCACTATCTCAATTATGCGAAACAGTTGCTGAAGCAGTACCCTGATTCGGACGAAGCCGGCATGCTCGAGGAAATGGCGCGTAATGAGCGAATCCGAGAATAGCGAACCGGACATCCACGAGCCGGCTGCGTTTGGGCAGCACCTGATGCTGGCGCGGGAGGAGGCCGGCATGTCGATCGACGAGGCTGCCCGGGCGCTGAATCTCAAGGCGGACGTCGTTGAAGCCATCGAAGACTCCGATCTTGATCGGCTGCCTCCGATAGCCTTTGTGCAGGGCTACGTTCGTGCCTATTCAAAGCTGCTGGGATTGCCGGAGAAGCAGATACTCAAGGAGTTCGAGCAGGAGGTTCCGCATCAGCGTGAAACCCAGCTCGAGCGACGCTCGGCATTGCCTGAGGAGGCAGATAGCCAGACTCCGGTGATCAAAATGGTATCCGCATCAATCCTGGTATTCGCGGTTGCCGTGTCGTTGTACGCTGTCTACAGCTACTACCGAGAGAGATCAGCGCGCATCGAACAAGGCAGTTTGGTATCGGCGCAAGATGAAAGCGCAGAACCGATACAGGCCGAGACGGTACCGCTGCAATCGCAAGCTGTGGGGGCGGATGATACGCTGATCGCGCAGTTTCCATACGAACCCTCTGCCTTGGACGCTGAGCAACGCGAGGTCGATGAAATCAAGACCAACACGACCGGAGTTTCAGATGTTGCGATAAGCACGCCGGACGCGGTTGAATTGGATCTGCAGCCCGACATTCAGCCTGAATTTGACGAGGACATTGCGGCCGGGGTCACCACAGAGGCGACGGATGCGGTTGACCAGCAAATCTTGACCGTACCTGCAGTGACGCCGATCACTGGTGGTGACGTTCTGGCTGTTAGCGCCGAGCAGGAATGTTGGGCAGAAATCATCGATGCAAATGATATTAGCTTGTTTTACGGCATGATCGAACCTGGTCAGGACCTCAGCTTGACCGGCCAAGCGCCGTTTGACGTCTTTTTGGGCAACGCGCCCGCAGTCAGCCTGCGTCTGAATGAAATCGATATCGATATGACAAAATACATACGCGCCAATAACATTGCGCAGTTCAAGGTGTCGGTCGAGGGTGGTCGACTCCAGTTCAATTAACGAAAGACCCGATTCCAGCTATGCCAAAAACCATTCAGTCCATCCGTGGAATGCACGACGTATTGCCTGATGAATCGTACGTGTGGCAGGACTTCGAGCGCATCGTCAGGGGTCTGGTGGCGATGTATGGCTATCGTGAGATACGCTTGCCGACTGTTGAGCCGACCGAACTCTTCAGCCGTTCGATCGGTGAGGTGACGGACATCGTTGAAAAAGAGATGTATACTTTCGAAGACCGTAATGGCGACAGGCTGACACTTCGGCCAGAAGGCACCGCCGGTTGTGTCCGCTCGGGTGTTCAACACGGTTTTCTGCACAATCAGGTCCAGCGCCTCTGGTATATGGGGCCGATGTTCCGCCATGAACGCCCACAAAAGGGGCGCTATCGACAGTTTCATCAGTTTGGGGTCGAAAGTTTCGGGGTCGCTGACCCGGATATTGACGCCGAACAGATCATCATGACCGCACGCCTGTGGAAGCTGTTGCAGCTCGATCGAGTCAGGCTCGAGTTGAATTCGCTGGGCAGCAGTCAGGCGCGTGCGCGATATCGGGCAGTGCTGGTGGACTATCTGAATGACCACCGCGACCAGCTGGATCAGGATAGCCTGCGCAGGCTGGAAAGCAATCCGTTGAGGATTCTCGACAGCAAGAACACGGCGATGAAGCCCGTGATCGAACGTGCACCATCGTTGACAGATCACCTGGATAACGAGTCTGCAGATCATTTTGAGCAGCTTAAGCTCTATCTGGATGCTGCCGGTATTCAGTATGAGGTCAATCCGCGGCTGGTGCGTGGGCTGGATTATTACTGCAAGACCGTGTTCGAATGGGTTACCGATAAGCTCGGTGCGCAGGGCACGGTTTGCGCCGGTGGACGCTATGATGGCCTGGTCGAACAGCTCGGTGGTCGTGCGACGCCGGCAACGGGCTTTGCAATGGGCATCGAGCGCTTGTTGGCACTACGGCAGGCCGAACGCATCGAAATTGTTCGCGACGATCCCGACGTGTACTTGTTGCTTCAGGGGGAATCGAGTGCCCGCGCCGGCCTGACGCTCGCGGAGCAGCTCCGAGATCAGAACCCGGGACTGAGTATCCTGTCAAATTGCGGCGGTGGGTCTCTCAAGAGTCAGATGAAGCGGGCAGACAAGTCAGGTGCGTCGCTCGCGTTGATTCTGGGTGAAAACGAAATCGCTGAAGGCAAGGTCACGGTCAAGTTTTTGCGCGAGCAGCGCGAGCAGCAAACTATAAACCAGACCGAGTTGAATGAATTCATTCGAAACAATCAGGTGTAAACGATGGCAGAATTTGAATCCGAAGACCAAGAAATCGAGGCGATCAAGAAATGGTGGAAAGAGAACGGCGCATCATTGTTGCTCGGCCTGGGTATTGGTGTGGCGGCCCTGCTCGGTTGGCGCGAGTATTTGGCCTATCAGACTGAACATGCCGCTGAAGCCAGCGACCTGTTCGAGGCCGTGCAGGCGCAGGCGACGAATGGCAAGCTCGATCAGACACATAGCGACAGAGCCGATGAACTCAGAAGTGATTATGACGATACCCCTTATGCGGCGCTGGTATCGTTGACTCAGGCCAAGTACGCATACGACAGCGGCGACGTAGACGCCGCAATCGAGCATTTGAGATGGGCCAGCAATAATTCAAACGAGATCGACGTACAACATGTCGCGAATCTCAGACTCGCCAAATTGCTGATCGAACAAAAACAATTCGATGAAGCTGAAACCTTGTTGATGACTGCGCATCCGCCGAGTTTTGAGGTAGGCTACGAGGAACTGAAAGGTGATCTTTATGTCGCCAAGGGTCAGATCGCTGAGGCCCGTGTGGCCTATGACAAGGCGATCAACGCGGCTGCGGGCAAGGCCAGTCGCTGGTTGAAATTAAAGCGTCAAGACTTGGGCAATGCCGGCATTGACAATTCCTGAGTGGCGAGACCGGCTGCATAATGTTTCGCAACACGCTAATTTTGCTCATCAGCATGCTCCTTGTCGCGGCTTGTGGTGATGAAGACAATGTCGAGCCACCGGCTGAATTGACCGAATTTGACAGGACGCATTATCTGCACCTGGAATGGTCCGCCTCGACGAGTGACAGCATTGCACAGCAGTATCTTTACATTGAGCCCTTGCTGCTCGAGGAGCGGATCGTCACGGCCGGTCGTAACGGCACGCTGAACGCATATGACCTTGAAACTGGCGAGGAGCTGGCCGAAGTCGAACTGGATGTGGCCCTCAGTGGTGGTGTCGGCGGCACAGAAGACATCTGGTTGGTTGGAAGTCAAAATGGTGAACTTATCGCGGTCGATGCCAATGCCAACGACATTCTTTGGCGCACCGCGGTCCCAAGTGAAATTCTCGCGCGCCCCGTCGTTTACAACCGCAAAGTTGTACTGGTGCGTACCGCTGATGGGCAGATTCTGGGTATTGATATCAACAGTGGCAGAATCAACTGGAATTTCAGCAGAACCATACCTGCGTTGACGCTTCGTGGCAGTAGCCCGCCGACTTTGTCCCGCGCCCATGTTTATACCGGTCTGGAAAGCGGCCGCTTGATCGCCGTTTCACCGATTGATGGCGAGGTGGCCTGGGATGTCGCGCTGACAGTGCCCCAGGGACGCTCAGAGATTCAGCGCTTGGTCGATATCGATGGTCGATCTGAACTTTATGGTCGAATACTCTATGCCGTGAGTTATCAGGGTCGTATCGGCGCGATTGACGTAACTCGGGGGCAATTCCTGTGGGCAAGACCGTTTTCGAGCAATACCGGCGTCAGCGTGGGTACCGAGGCGGTCTTTAGCACCGATGATCGCAGTCATGTCTGGGCACTCGATCGCAACAATGGGGCGACATTGTGGAAGCAGGACAAGCTGCAGGCACGAGGTGTGACCCGTCCGGTCATCTACAAGGACTTCCTGGTGGTTGGCGATGCGCTTGGGTACGTTCATGTGATGTCACGTTTCGACGGCCGGTTCGTTGCGCGTACGCAAGTCGATAGCGATGGCATTTTGGTGCCGCCAGTCGTCGACGACGACCGCTTGCTGGTGTTGTCTCGAGACGGCTATCTGGCGGCTTTTTCGATCAGGGAATCTGCGCCCTACACTGACGAAGAACTGTTCGAATAGAGTGGTGTTGTTGCTGTGAAGCCTGTTATCGCTCTGGTCGGCCGTCCGAATGTCGGTAAATCGACGCTGTTCAATGCTCTAACCCAAAGCCGCGATGCACTGGTTGCGGACCTGCCGGGACTGACACGCGACAGAAAATACGGTCACGCCAGTTTTGGCAACAAAACATTTATAGTCGTTGATACCGGCGGACTTAGCGGAGAAAGCGCTCAACTCGATCAGCACATGGCTACACAAACCATGTATGCGATCGAAGAGTCCAATGTGGTGCTTTTCCTGGTGGACGCGCGCGATGGGCTAACCGCTGCGGACGAAAACATCGCAGCACGAATCCGGCGCAGCGGCAAAACCATCCATCTCGTATTGAACAAGACCGATGGTGTCGATGCCACATTGATCGCCAGCGAATTCTACACCTTGGGTTTGGGTGAGCCGATCGCAATTGCGGCTGCGCATAATCGTGGTATCAGGTCGCTGTTGGAAAGAGTGTTGGCGCCGTTCGACCAGAGTGCGCCTGTTATCGATAGTGCCCATGGGATCAAGGTTGCGTTTGTTGGCAGACCCAATGTCGGTAAATCCACGATGGTCAACCGTATCCTCGGCGAGGAACGCGTCGTTGTGTTCGATATGCCTGGCACGACGCGCGACAGTATTTACATACCGTTCGAGCGCGATCATCAGCGCTATACCTTGATTGATACCGCTGGTGTACGTCGTCGCAAGTCGGTGCATGATGCGGTCGAAAAGTATAGCGTGATCAAAACCATGCAGGCAATCGAAGAAGCCAATGTCGTCGTGATGATGATGGATGCACAAAAAGAGATCGCTGATCAGGACCTGCATCTGCTTAGCTTCACTCTGGAGGCCGGTCGAGCGCTGGTGGTGGTCGTCAATAAATGGGATGGCTTGGACAGCTATCAGAAAGACAGGATCAGGGCTGAAGTCGATGCGCAGCTGTCATTCGTTCGTTTTGCGGAGATCTTCTATGTATCAGCGTTGCACGGATCCAATGTTGGCAAGCTCTATGCGGCGATCGATCGAGCCTATGCATCGGCGACTAGCGACCTGGCTACTTCGGAGCTGACGCGCATGCTTGAGCAGGCAGTGACGGCGCATCAGCCGCCTCTGATAAGCGGTCGGCGGGTCAAATTGCGCTATGCGCACCAAGGCGGCGTCAACCCGCCTCGGATCATCATTCACGGAAACCAGACCGATAAAGTGCCCGCCAGCTACCAAAAGTACCTGACCAATTTTTTTAGCGATGCGATCCACGCCGTCGGCACGCCGATCGTGATCGAATTCAAAGGCGGCGTGAATCCTTACG
>JARFQK010000257.1 GCA_029287815.1 Gammaproteobacteria bacterium | reverse complement strand
ACTTACCAATGCTTGAATAGCCAATAAGTGAAAAACCATACTCAATCTCCCTCCAGCTTTGGAATGGTCTCTTGTGCAGTATTTCTTGAACTGCCTTTCTGACTTCATTGGCTGGTCTTATATTATCTCCTTTCTTTTTCGCTTTATGAACCTTGTTAACTATATCAATCGCAAGCGTGGCAGGAATATTGAACTCTTTCATTTGTTTTGTATGATCGCAGTTATTAAATGCAAATACGAAATTTTTAATTATTCTCTCATGCACATATCTGTCCAATGCTGACACGCCAAAAGTGATCGAAGACCTCAAAAGGTCGTCAAGAGCCCATTTAGTAAACTCGTCAGCCTGAAGCTCTGATTCTTCTCTCAGAACAATCACGGCATCGTTTGAATCAATTCGTTGAATATCGGAACAAATCGGCCAATGCATAAGGCGGCAAAACGACTCTTTCCAATCGCTCCGAATAGACCTTTGTCTCGTGTTGATTAAGCCATCATGCAGTTTTAACATCCGCACTGCACGCTCCGAAGTGTCCCTATAGGCATCTATTGGTTCCATACTATTTCCCTAGGCATAACGCCTGAGCTAACGGGCGCGTAGCGCGTTAGCGCGAAGCGTCCGGTTGAGAGATTTGTTAGAGGTTTTAATCATACGTAGCGAAACTATAGATCACATATGCTATTGAAATCACGAGAGCAATGGCCACTATTTTTCTAGCATTGGTTGTTTGCACGTTGGTCACCTGGGCCAATGGCACGAAAAGATAGTAAGCAACTGGTGAGCAAACGAGTATAAGTAATGGCAGGGCCATAAGCACTAAAGAAGGGTAAATATATGCGTAAGCCGCATAGCAAGTAATTATGAGGATAAAGATCACGCCAAGCACTAGTATCGTTTGCCACCCTTGTTTATTGGCGAATGCCCTACCACAAAATGAACGTATAGCCGGGTGAGAAGGCACAGCTAAAGCCTTCGCCAAGGGCGTAATCCCTCGCTTTCTGCAATGCGGGCATGTTATTTCTAAGTTCGACCTCTAACTACTTAGCATTTATACGATGTGCGCAGCATGGCGTGTAAATGTCTGTTGAACTAAGCCGCGAATGGCATACTCCTTATTATTAAGGAAATTGTTTTTGCTGACGTGGTTTGCGGAAGTCGCCAACGTCCGCGTCTTTACCTTTCCTGTAAAGGTCGCCTTTGTCGGCGATGCCCTTTCCAGCTAGCAATCAGCTCTGATGACGAAGATTTCAGGCCGATCTCTCCCTGACGCCCATAATAATCCTGTTGCCAGCGCCTGCGCAACTGGCAAGACACAGGCTTCAGAGCGACAGGGGTTACTGTAACCTTTGTCGTCGCACCTTCGCGGGCCGGCAGATCGCGCACAGGCGCAGATGCCCGGTCCCACACGCCGGGCAGCGCTCTGGCGTGGGCCGCGGATAGATCGGCGCAGCCTTGGAATCAGTTTCGGCCTCTGCTGTCGTTAGCGATGCGCGTATCTGCTCAAGCCGGGCAACGCGCACCCGGTTAGCCAGAAAGCCGTAATGGCGTATCCGCATCAGCCCCTTGGGCAGCACGTGCAGTAAAAACCGGTGCAAAAACTCGCCACCCTCCAACGTCATGATTTTCTGCTGGTGGTCACGGTAGTCTTTCCATTTGAAGCTGACCGAGGTTTCATCGACGGCAACGATGCGTGAAGGACTGATCGCGGTTCGATGCGCATAGCGCGCCAGATAGCGCACCACCGTTTCCGCCTGGTTCAGGTGCGGTTTGGTGTGGATCAACCAGTCCTTCGCCATCAACGCTGTCAAACAACGATCGACCTGCGTCCTGTCGTTGAGGCGGTGAAGCGCACCGCTCGACCATGCTTGGCGCAGCGCACTGACCATTTTGCCGCGAAACAGTTTGGCGAGCGCGCGCTGCGGATACAGGTAATCACGCCGGGTGCTCACCCAGACGCCATCGTTGGTCAGTGCGGCCCCGGGGATCAGGCAATGCAAATGAATGTGCTGGCTTAGGTTCTGTCCCCAGGTATGCGATACCGCGGTCATGCCCAGTTTGCCCTGCAGCTGTCGGTTGCGCCGGCTGTAGCTATCAAGTGTTTGCCAGGCGCACTGAAACAAGGTGTGATAGATCACCTCGGGATGCAGCTGTGCCCAGACGTTGAGTTCGTGTGGCAAGGTGAACACCAGATGGAAGTACGTGACCGGCAACACATCGGCCATGCGCTGCTCCGCCCAACGCGCACTCGCGCGCTGCTGGCACTGTGGGCAATGCCGGTGGCGGCAGCTTGGGTAGCGCGGATAATGCCGTGCACACGCATCACAGGCGTAATCCAAGCAACCCAGCTTGGCAGTATGGCACTGCAGAATGTTTTGGCAGGTGCTGGCCTGTTGCGGGCTCAATGCGTAACGCGCCCGGTAAGCGGGCAGAAAGCTCTGTGCGATCGACGTAAACGCGAGTGTGCTAGGCATTGCGGTGACCCTCCAAGGTGTAGGCGAGCAAATCAAAATCTGCCGTGTTGCTGTCCGCACGCCAGTGCAAATAGCGTTCCGTGCTTTCAAGGTCGCTGTGTCCGAGCAGTTCTTGCAACTGATGCAAGGGCATGCCCGCGGCTAGCTGATGGGTCGCATAGGCGTGACGCTTATTCCGATATCGGAATAATCGCCATTCCTTTGCCACGCATTTATTGGAAGCCGGTTACGACATCAGAACTGTACAAGAAATATTGGGACACGCGGATGTATCGACCACGATGATCTACACTCGCGTGCTCAATCGCGGTGGGCGCGGTGTGAAAAGCCCCCTCGATGTTTGATAGTTAGAGAAAGATAGGTTGTTTCGTGTTCAATCGTGCCCGTGTTCGTAGCTCGGAAATGAGGCTTCTGGTGCGCACGGCGCACCCTACCTCAATTGGGACGACACAGTCTTTGTACAGGGTGATGTGCTGTTGCATAAGATCGCCGCGCTGGCGCTCGCGATGACGCGGTTTTGTGTCTGCACGCATGAGCTGCGGTATTACACTCTATCACTCCGTGAATTCGCGTGGAACAGTAAATTTCCCCAGCGATCCACGCTGGCTTGCCAGCCCTGATCGATCCAGGTCGTGGATGTGGTTTCGGTAATCAGGGCGGGGCCGTGGATGAGCTGATCGACCTGTAACGCATCGCGTGCCAGAACGCGTACCGGCTCCTCAAAGCCATACAGCGTTGTGAACCGCTCCTGCGCTTCTGCGGTGGCTTGCCATTCGGGTAAATCGAACGCTGGTTTTTCGCCGGTTAAGCGCAGGCGCAGATTGACCAGTTCGACATCGATCGCCATGCGATGGCCGTACTGGGTTTCGTGCAGTTCGTGGAATGCGTATTCAAGATCTTCCGGGGTGTCCCAGAGCAGGTTCAAAGTGTAACTCTGTCCGCGGTAACGCAGATCGACGCTGTATTGTGCAAGCATGCCACAATCGCCGGCAATTTCGCGCAACTCCTGCTCGGCGATCTCGTGCAGTTGCCGGAACTGTTCGTTGATATCAGCCGTTGTGCAGTCCTTTAGCAACATATTGATCGTCAGCGAACGTTCGCGGCTCGGTTCTGCCGCGAGCATGCCCAGCGCCGATAATACGCCGGCGTTGGCCGGCACCAGCGCGCTTGTCATCTGCAACGCATCGGCCAGCGCGCAGACGTGAAGGCCGCCGGCGCCACCGAACGAGACCAGCGTGTAATCTTTCGGATCCTCGCCGCGCTGCACCGACATCACCCGCAGCGCGCGCACCATGTGATCGTTGACGACATCGATGATACCGGTCGCGGCCTGATGCATGCTCATCTCCAACCTGTCCGCCACGGTTTTGACCGCCTGCTCCGATTTAGCCTTGTCGAGCACCATGCGGCCGCCGAGGAACGCGTCCGGTAGCAAGCGGCCGAGCACGACGTTCGCATCGGTCACCGTGGGTCGCGTGCCGCCCTTGCCGTAACAGGCCGGGCCGGGATCGGCGCCAGCTGACTCGGGGCCAACCAGTAGCAGGCCACCAGCATCGACGCTCGCGATCGAACCGCCGCCGGCGCCGATCGTGTGCATATCGACCATCGGCACCGCGACCGGGTAATCACCGATGCGCCCTTCGGTGGTGAAACCGATCTCCTGGTCGATAATCGAGACATCAGTGGAAGTGCCGCCCATATCGAACGATAGCAGCCGATCGAAGCCCGATTTGGCCGCGCTGAACTGGGCGCCCTTGAGGCCGCCGGCCGGGCCGGACAACAACAATTGCACCGGGTAGCGTCCGGCCTGGTGCGCACTCGCGGTACCGCCGGAGCTTTGCATCACGGCCAGTCTGCAACCCGGGGCCTGCTGTTCGAGCCGCTGCAGATAGCGCTGCATCAACGGCCCGACATAGGCATTCAGCGTCGTCGTGATACCGCGTTCGTACTCCTTGTATTCCGGCAGCACATCGGAGGAGCGGCTGATGAAGATTACATCTCTAGACTGCTCCGCGATCGCCGCTTCGATACGCTTTTCTTCGGTATCGTCGATGAATGAGAACAGCAGATTGATCGCGACTGCCTGCGGTGCCAGGGTTTCGATCTGTTCGCGCAGCCGTTGCAGGCCGTCTTGGTTGAGTGTTGCGAGCGCTTCGCCGGTGGCACTCAGGCGCGTGTCGACTTCGAGGCAGTGTTCGTGCGGGATCAACGGTGGCTTCTTTTCGGGCTGCAGGTTGTACAGCTCCTTGCGCGCCTGACGGCCGATAGCGAGCACGTCGGCCAGCCCTTTGTTGGTGATATAAACCGTGCGCACGCCCTTGCCCTCGAGCACCGCGTTCGTGGCCACGGTCGAACCATGAACCAACAGCAAGTCGTTGGTGTCTATGTTCCAGTCGGCGAGGCCCTGCATGATGGCGCGATCCGGAGCGTCTGGTGTCGATAACACTTTGTGGATCGCGGTGGTGCTGGTGGTTTCATCGAACAGGATGAAGTCGGTGAAGGTGCCGCCGGTGTCTACGCCGAGATATGCCATGGGGGGATTTTACAGGAGATTGGTCGCGTGGATGCGACAGGCTGTATTAACGCAAAGGCGCAGAGTCGCAAAGGCCGCCTAAACGGACCAACCACAGAAAACCCTCTGCGGCCTCTGCGCCTCCGCGTCTTTGCGTTGAGAAAACAGAGCCTTCGAGCTAAAAAAGTTTTACTTGCAAGCACCCATAAATAAGGAATAATACCGCGCATGTCTTCACAAGCCCTGATCTCGGTTAACAACCTGGTGCGTTATTACGGTGATGTTTGCGCCGTGAACGATATCAGTTTCGAGTTGCACGCGGGTGATATTCTCGGCTTCCTCGGGCCCAACGGTGCCGGCAAGTCGACGACGATGCAGATCCTCAGCGGCAATCTGGCGCCGAGCGAGGGCGAGATCCGGATCAACGGTGTCGATCTGCTGGAGAAACCTGGGGACGCCAAAGCGGCGCTGGGATATCTGCCGGAGAACCCGCCGCTGTATCGGGAGATGAGCGTCGATGAGTATCTTCACTACTGCGCCAGACTCCGGCGCATCGATAAACGTTCAATCGGGGATGCGCTCGATCTGGCCAAAGAACGCTGCGGCTTGACCCGCGTCAATCGTCGGCTGATCGGTAATTTATCCAAAGGTTTTCAGCAACGCGTCGGCATTGCCCAGGCGATCATCCATTCACCGCATGTGATCATTCTGGATGAGCCCACGGTCGGACTCGACCCGATTCAGATCCGCGAGATCCGCGACTTGATCAGGGAACTCGGCACCCAACACGGCATCATTCTGTCGACCCATATTCTGCCCGAGGTCGAGTCGGTGTGTAACCGGGTGCAGATCATCAACGCCGGCGAGCTGGTCTATGCGTCCGATATGCAGGGGCTGCTTGCACAGCAAAGCACCGACCGCTACGAGATCTCGCTGAGCCGGCCGCCGGCGACCGACGCCATGCTGGCCAGCGACTGCATCGACCGGGTCGAGCAGCTCGACACGCACCGTTTCATCGTACACGTGCGTGGCGAGGCGGACTGCCTCGCTGCCGAAGCGGTCCACAACGACTGGGGCCTGCGCCGCCTGGTCGCGCACGAACACTCGCTGGAACAAATCTTCGTGAACCTGACCCTCGGCGAAGGTGAAGCGCGATGATACTGACCATCGCGATGCGTGAACTGCGCAGTCTGTTTCTGTCGCCACTGGCCTGGTCCGTGCTGGCCGTGACCCAGCTAATCATCGCCTGGTCGTTCTTCAGCCAGATCGATTTCTTCTTCAGCATCCAACAACAGTTGGTGTCGCTGCCGAGCCCGCCCGGCGTGACCGACCTGGTGGTGATGCCGACCTTTGAGATCGCGAGCATCATTCTGTTGATGGTAACGCCGTTGCTGACGATGCGCCTGATCAGCGAAGAGCGCCGCAACGGTTCGATCGCGCTGCTGCTGTCATCGCCGGTCAGTATGACCCAGATCGTGCTGGGCAAATTCTTTGGCATCGTTGTGTTCATGCTGATCTTCGTCGCGATGATCAGCTTGATGCCATTGTCACTGTTCATGGGCGCTGAGCTCGACCTCGGCAAACTGGCCGCCGGTGTATTCGCGCTGGTCCTGCTGCTGTCTGCGTTCGCGGCAGCCGGGCTGTTTCTGTCTTCATTGACCGACAATCCGGTCGTTGCCGCGATCAGCACGTTTGGCCTGTTGCTGCTGCTGTGGATCATCAGCAGCAATACCGGAGGCACCGCCGGTGTGCTCAGCCAGCTGTCGTTACTGTCGCATTTCGCACCGATGTTGCGCGGCTTGATCAATACCGCCGACATCGCCTATTTCATCCTGTTCATTGCGACCTTCCTGGTCCTGACGATCCGGCAGATGGACAGTCAACGGCTGCAGCAATAAGCGTATGAGACTCTCACGAAGAACACGCTGGCAGCTGCAACTGCAGAAAACCATCTTCATCGTATTGCTGTTGACAGCCGTCGGCCTTCTCGGATGGCTCAGCAACCAGCACGCGGTTACCTTCGACTGGACCAGCAACAAACGCAACACCTTATCCGACAACAGCATCGAACTGCTGCAGACGCTCGAGCATCCGGTTCAGGTCAGCGTCTACGTGCAGGACGATGAGACGGTGCGCGCCGCAGTCGAAGAAATTCTGCAGCGCTATCAACGTAAAAAAGCCGATTTCAACTACCGCCTGATCAACCCCGATATCGATTTCGAGTCGGCGCAGCGAGATGGCGTCGAACGCTATGGCCAGATCGTGATTCGTTACCAGAATAACAAGGAGAATGTGGCTTCGCTGAGCGAGCAGAACATCAGCAGTGCGCTGCTCAGGCTGAGCCGTCCGGGCACGCGCAAACTGGTGTTCATCAAGGGCCATGGCGAGAAGAGCATCACCGACAGCGGCAACACCAGCTTCAGCAAGCTCGCTGGCGAACTCGAACGCAAAGGTCTCACGCTCGACAGTCACAATCTGCTGCTCGGCGAAATCCCGCAGGACACCAGCGCCGCAGTGATCACATCACCACAGCGCACCTACCTCGACGGCGAAGTCGAACTGATCAAACAGTATCTGGACAACGGCGGCAACCTTCTGTGGATGATGGACCCGGGCCAGATGCAAGGCCTGGAACCTCTGGCGGAATCCCTCGGCATCCGCTTCATGGAAGGCACACTGATCGACAACAATATCAATCTGCGCAGGACGCTGCGCATCCAGCATGCGGCGATGATCCCGGTGCTCGATTACAACGCCCATGCGCTGACCGAGAACATCGAATACAACACGCTGTTTCCGTTCAGCCGCGGGGTCGAACAGATCGCTGACCAGTTCCAGAGCACAGTCATTGCCCGCTCGTTGCCGAAGAGCTGGTCCGAGTCCGGCCCGCTCGAGGACGAGATCGCGTTCGCCAGCGCCGATGGTGATGTTGAAGGGCCGATCGCGATCGTAATGGCGCTCGAAAAAGCCCTGGCCGCGGCCGCTGACGGCGAGCAGCCATCGCAACGCATCGTCGTTGTCGGCGATAGCGATTTCATGGCGAACAATTACCTCGGCACCGGCGCGAACCTGGCGCTGGCGATGAACGTGTTCAACTGGCTTGCCGGTGACGATGCGTTGATCGCGATCGAGCCCAGGCGCACACCCGATATCCAGCTTCAGCTCGATGACGGCGAAGTCATGCTGATCGGTGTTGGCTTCTTCCTGGTGTTGCCGGCCGGTTTGATACTGACGGGTATCGTGATCTGGCTACGTCGGCGCCGACGCTGAGACACCGATGCGATCACGCACGCTGCTCAACCTGGCGCTGTTGCTGCTCGTCGTGCTGCTTGGGCTGTACGTCTTCAAAACGCAACAACCGGATACCGACGAAAGCACGGACAGGCTGACCCAACTGAACGCCGATGCGATCGAGCGTATTCAGATTCGTCATCAGCAACGGGGGCTAGAACTACAAAAGCAGCAGGGCCGCTGGCGTATGCTGGCACCGATTGACATCGCGGCCAATGATTTTCGTATCGGCACCCTGCTCAAGCTGCTCGAAAGCACCAGTCACGCCGCCTATGCTGTTGCCGATCTCGACCTGGAGCAGTACGGCCTGGCCGATGCGACAACCGCTATCCGTTTCAACGACACCGCGATCGAATTCGGCATCGTCAATCCAATCAACAGTTATCGCTATGTGCGTATCGACGATACCATACACCTGATCGATGACCACTATTATCCATTGCTGAGCTCGCAAACCGGGACGCTGGTCGCGCGTGAACTGATCGATCCCGAGGCGAGCATCGAAAAGCTGGTCCTGCCCGACATGACGCTTTACAAAGACGACAACGGTCTATGGCAAAGCAGCGGCACGGTCGATCCGGATGCGATCAGCGCGGTGCTGCACGAATGGCAGCATGGGCAGGCCTTCGGGGTGCACAATTACATGCCTCGCGATTCGGTCGCGGAGATCAGCGTCTACCTGGCCGACGGGGCGGAACCGATACGCTTTGAGGTAACCGATACCGATCCCTGGCTGATCATTGCCCGGCCTGACCTCAATATCGAGTATCACTTCAACCTGGAATTTTACGATCGCTTGCTGCGTCCTGGATCTACCGAAGAGCCGGCTGACGAAGCTGAGGGGTAATCTAGCCGACAGGCATTGCCAGCCCATTCAGCGATTAATGGACAAAGACGTCATTGCAATGGCGCCATGGCTCTTCGTCGTTGCGAGCGCAGCCAGGCAATCTTTTGACGGTTACGCAAGACTTGAAGAGATTGCCACGTCGCTGTCACTCCTCGCAATGACGGCTGGGTCTTCGTCGTTGCCGCTGCTCGACGAGTTTACGGGACAGCAGTGCCTTCGAAGCTTTATAATACGGTTTTTTACCTCTCGGAATTCGATTATGGCGATTGCAAGCAGGTTCGGCTGGGACTCCCT
>JARFQK010000251.1 GCA_029287815.1 Gammaproteobacteria bacterium | reverse complement strand
TCCACTGATGAAGATATCAACACGTTGCTATTCTCAATCGGCTTCGACGAGGTGTTCGATATCGTAGATGAGACCGGGCATACAATGACCGATGGGGAGGAACTAGGCCTACAGGAAGACACCGGGCCCGAAACGGCTCAGACGATACTCAATGCGCACCGAACACTGATGTCGATAAGTGAAGACAACAAGGCGCGATTTAAGGACGTGATCGAGTTGTTCGAGCAGCAGTTCGACAATTCCAGGCGTTCGGTTGGCTAGCTCCACTGATCATGTTCGATGAAGCTAATTGGCAAGCCGCGATGGCAAACGGATTCGAGCTGCAAAGTTCAGGGACTACCGGCGAGCCGAAACATATCTTTCAGACGCCGGCTAAGCTACTGGCAGCAAACAAGGTTGCTGTTGCCGCACAAAACATCACTGAGCAAAGCCGGATTTTAACGGTCTGCCGCATGAAACACGCCGGTGGGCTGCTGGCGCAAACCCTGCCGGCATGGAGTGTGCACGCCTATGTCATGATAAAGTCGTTCAACGCCTTTACTTTCTGGCGGGATATCAAAGGCTACACGCACACCCATCTCACTCCGATGCATTGCCATTTGTTGATGCAGACCAAAAATTTCAATACCCTGGACCTGGACGGTGTGTTCGTGACTTGTGGCAGTGACAATGTCAGTTTTGAAATTATCGAGGCATTCGTCGAGCGAGGTGCCACATTTATGTGTAACTGGGGCATGACCGAGATCGGCCCGATCACCATCAATACTGTCTTTGACACGCTTGATAAAGTTGAGCAATATCGTGATCAGGCTGTGGCGGATGGCACACTAATGGGTGATCGTTATTTTTGTGAATACAAAATCATTGATGATGAGCTTTGGGTACGGGGTGATGTATGCATCTATGAAGACTGGTTCAATACACATGATCTGGTTGCATTCAATGGGCATGGCGCCATGTATTATCTGGGGCGGCAACCATCGGCGGGACATAGTCCCGTCTGTGAATAGGTCCACACACACAGAACCGTGAGCACCATAGATTTACTGCGCCACGGAGAGCCCGACGGCGGAGTCCGTTACCGAGGCGATGGCGTGGACGATCCCTTGAGCGAGCGCGGCTGGGGGCAGATGTGGGCTGCGGTAGGGGAGTTCTCCGACTGGACCCATGTGGTCAGCTCGCCTCTCCAGCGCTGTCACCGTTTCGCCGAGGCCGTGGCAGAACGTTACCAGCTGCCACTGGCAGTGGATAGGCGCTTTCGCGAGGTGAGCTTCGGCGCCTGGGAGGGACGCCGCCATGAAGAGGTCCGGGACGCCGACCCCGATGCGTACTACGCGTTCTTTCGCGACGCCATCAATCATAGCCCGCCCGGCTCGGAGCCCCTCGACGCGTTCTACGCGCGGGTGCGATCGGGCATTCTGGCCGTGTTCGACGAACACCCAGAAGGTCATATCCTGTTGGTCTGTCACCTGGGGGTGATGCGGGCGGCCACCGCGTTGGCCCTGGAGATGCCCTTGTCCGCTTTGTACCGCATGCACGCCCCATACGCCGGCCGCATTCGCCTGCGCCGCACTGCGCGCGGCATCGAGCTCTGGTTCGGCCACTAACCCGCTTCTCGACCCGATTTTTTTTGTTATTCCATGGAGGGACTGGCCGGCGCCGTCAAAACCAGGTGATTTCGATGCCGGCATACAGGCGCCGCGCTGAGCCCGGTTCGTAATAGCGGGCATTTCTGGCGTTAATCCGCAGGTTGTCAAGGTATTCGGTGTCGAACAGGTTCTCGATGCCGATGACCAGCTGGGTGTCATATCGCCAGCTCGCGAGTTTGCGGCCCAGGCGCAGGTCGGTGACGGTTTGCGATGGTACCTCGACGTTGTTGGCGTCATCGGCGTAGCGCTCGCCAAAGTACTGCGCGGCGAGGCCGACGAAATAGCCCTGCTGAAATTGATATCTGGCGTCTATAAAAGCGGTCCAGTCAGGCAGGCCAGGAAGGTCGTTGCTGCTGGTGTCATCGAAACGTGCATCCATGTAGGTTAGAGCGCCGGACAGTTGCAGTCGCGGCAGGGCTCTCGGCCACCAGCGTGCGCCCAGTTCCAGGCCATCGCGACGGGTGCGATCGGCGTTGCGGTAGAAGGTGCGCTCATCGCCAGGCGCGGCGCCGGGATCATCGTCAACGATGATCTCGTCCTGTACCCGCACCGTGAACAGGCTGGCCTCGAGTTGAGATCCATATAGATGACCACGCAGGCCGATTTCGAAGCTTTCACTGGTCTGGGGTTCCAGGCCCGGGCGAAAGCCGCTGCCATCCGGATTAGCGAATTCGGTGAACGTGGGGGCTTCGAAGTTGGTGGCGTACTGGCCGAAGGCGCTCCACCGGTTGTCGAGGCTGTGGCTGTAGCCCAGGCTGTAGTTGGTTTCACTGTAATCGCGCTCGCCCGAGTTGTCGATGCCGCCGGCCTGCAGGTTATCATCGATGGTCAGGCGCAGGTTATCATGGCGCACACCGATGACCCAGCGCCCCTTTTCCTTCGCGATTGGCCCGGCCAATTGCAGCCCCAGGCCGGAATTGCGGGCCGATTCGCGTTGATCCAGTGCCAGGTCATCGCTGATGCCGCTACGGCAGATGAACGGTTCGAGGTCGATATTGCGGCAATAGCGTTGACGATTATCCTGCTGGTCTTCCAGGATGAGTTGAGTGTGCAGAAGGAGGTCGCCCAGTGGGCGCTGGTAATGGAGCGCGCCGCCGACAATCTGCCGGTCATAGCGGACCAGGCTGTCGCCGGGAAATGGCAGTTGCTGGCGAAAGTCCCTCCCGGACAACCAGCCTTGCAGGCGCAGTTGATGATTGGCACCGCTAAGGCGTTGCACTATACCCAACGAGGCGATGTTCTGATCGACCTGTTTCCCGGCATTCATGGCCTTGGCGAGCGGAGCGGCCTGGGATGGATCGCTTTGCAATTCCTCGAACGTCAGTCCCCCAGGGTCTTCGGCCAGCGGATTGTTGAGGTGGTTCAGGATCGCAAACCAGTCGCGATCGCCTTGTCGATGATCGAGCCGGAGGCCGATATTACGCCGTTCCACCGCGCTTTGCTCGCGATAGCCGTCTTGTTGAAGATGGGTGAGGGCGCCGCGGTAAGCGAAATGCTCGTGTTGTTGGCTTAAAGCGCCATGGACTCGGCGCAGGCCGAAGCCGCCAAGCTGCGTCTCGACCCTTGCGAACGGCGCCTGGTGTGCTGGATAGCTGCGGTAATCGAGTAGGCCGCCGCTGCCGTTGCCATGCAGCACGGCGTTGGCGCCGCGCAACACCTCGACGGTCTTGATCGAGCTGGGATCGATGGCATCGATCTGCGCCTGGCCGTCCACCGTGGTCAGGGGGAAGCCATCCAGACGCACTCGCACGCCACGGATGCCAAACGGTGCGCGCGCACCAAACCCGCGGATCGAGACGCGCGGGTTTTGCGCAAAGTTGTTACGATTTTGCACCAGCACGCCGGGTGCCAGGCTCAACGCATCGGTTGGTTGCAGGGGCGCGCGTCCGTCCTTGATATCGTTGTCGTCGATCAGAGTAACCCCGCTAGGCGCGTCCTGCCAACGGGTCTCAATCAACGGTGCTGTAATATGAACGACCAGTGGTGTCCGTTCGTCGGGCTGCTGCGCTGTGGTCAGGCCCGGCCGCAGCGTCGTGGCAGCAAACACGAGCATGAGGAAGAGCCGCGTGGGGCGTGTCATGATCAAGAGCACTGCCTGGAAACTTCAAAAACTCTCCTGCCTGAGAAGCTATGACTTGGCAACAGGCTTTATCACATAAATCTTGCCGCTGTCGGTTGAAAAATACAGCCAGCCCTGGGGACCTTGCGTCAGCGCCCGAATGCGTTCGCCCAGCTCTGTCAGGAGACGTTCTTCACCGATAGCTTTGCCGTCCTCACTCAAGGAGACCCGGTTGAGGTGACGCAGCTTGAGTGCGCCGGCAAACAGGTTGCCGCGCCAGGCAGGGAAGCTGTTGCCGGAATAAAGCAGCAAACTCCCCGGGGCGATGGAGGGGGTGTATTGTTTGATAGGCTGTTCCATGCCTTCACGATGCGTGCCCTCCCCAACCGCCTTCGGGCCCCAGTATTCTTTGCCATAAGAAATCACCGGCCAACCGTAGTTGCGGCCGGGAAGAACCAGGTTGATTTCGTCGCCACCGCGGGGGCCGTGTTCGATCAACCACAGGCGTTTC
>JARFQK010000070.1 GCA_029287815.1 Gammaproteobacteria bacterium | reverse complement strand
CACGGGCTACAGCCTGTGAACGCAGACCTCATCAAGCTGATGAATGCATTACCGCATCGAACAGACCTCTGCCATGGTCCGGGATTACGTCAGGCGATGCTTCTGTCAGGAGTGTTTCTGGAAGCGCATTTGGCCAGGCAGCGACAGAACCAAAAAGCAGACATATCCAAGGATATCAAAGCCTGTCTGTTGCGCCTGATAGCCAAGCTGGAGCGGCATGAGCAGGCCCAGACTTCCTCTGCTGACGTGAACAGAGCTGATATTCCAGCTGAATACGACAGCGTTGTTCCGCCGCGGCGAAAGCGCTTGCCAGTGCCACAAAAACACGCCTCGTTTCTGCGTGGTGACAAAAGCGGGCTCGCCGCCATTGATCCTGGACAACTGGTTCAAAACGCCGGTGGCGCCATTGCGCGGCTGGGATTGCTGCAGCTAACATCAGCCGACGGCTTCGACAAAGGCGAAGCCAGCTGGCACCTCGAGCTTTCGCTAATACATGATGATGCAATCGAGATCGTATCGCTTTCGATCGAGCGCAACCCACGTCACGGTACCTGTGGCGGCGAGGATCAATGGATTTTGAATCTGGCTGTCGACACGCCGCGACTCGGCTGTATCGAGATCAGGGTGTCCACGTTCAGAGAGGGCGTATCTGTATGCTTTTGGGCAGGGTCAGAAAAGACAAGCCTGCTCGTGGAAAGAGAATTCGACCGCCTCAGAACCGCAATGAAGCAGCATGGTGTCGGTAATTTTCATTTATTTAGCCAGCATGGAAAAGCCAATACCAACGAATCTTACGAAGACAGTAAGCCAAACATTGAAATCACGGCATGAGCGAAAATAGTCACGACGAACCACAGCGCCCAAATACCGCTATTGCCTTGCAGTTCGACGGATTCAACGCGCCTGTGGTCACGGCCCGAGGGGACGGTCAAAATGCAGACCGGATAATTCAGATTGCCCGGGAACACGATATACCACTGCACCAGGATCGTGATCTGACCAAGGTATTGTCGTGCATACCACTGGGCGACGAAATCCCGGCCGAAGCATTCACGGCCGTTGCCGAAATACTGGCGTATATCTATTATCTGGACGATATCGCAAGCGATTGAAGGGACCGCCCCATGATCACCGGAGCAGGTGCGGGCGTTAATCCGCCTGGCGAGAAATGCGCGTTAGCTATTCTCTGTGTAGACTGTACAACAGTTTCTGCCACCATGCTTGCTTTGGTATAGCGCTTTGTCGGCCTTTTGCAGCAATTGCTCCGCCGTGTCTTCGCCCTGGAATTGAGCGAGCCCGACCGAAGATGTTATTGGGCAAGGCGACCCGTTGTAGTGGAATCCGCTATCTTCAAGGCACTTTCGAAGTTGGTCATTGAGCTGAAGTGCTCCATTGATGTCTGTATCCGGCATAAGCAGCACAAACTCTTCCCCTCCCAGACGCGCAAACATATCCACCTTTCTAACACGAGATACGATGATTTTAGCCAATAGCTTCAGCACCTTGTCCCCCGCATCATGACCATAAGTATCGTTGACCTTCTTGAAGTGATCGATGTCCCATATCGCCAGAGAGAATGGCGCATGATTGCGGCTAGACCGGTTCATCTCCAACGCGATTCTCTCTTCATAAGCCAGCCGATTCGGCAATCCGGTCAACGGATCTCGTAGCATCTTCTGCTGACTCTCGTGCAATTGCTCTTTGAGCAATTCAGTTTCTTTTTGCGTCCTGGCAAGCTCTTCTATAATATGGGCGTATCCCTGTTTTGCCGTTTCCTCCCGTTCTAGCTCTGTATGTTCGTGCTCTTCTACGCGTTGTTTGATTTTCGATAGATGCCCCTGAACATCGATTCTGAGTTGGACCAGATCATCCGAGGACTCGACAGAATCCTTGATCGCTTCCACATTGGAATCTACCGAATCCTTCAGCTTTGTGGACTGGTTGACAGTGTCGATTCTGTCTTTTTGGGACTGGCGCACATATTCATCGATGTCTGACAACTGAGCAGTAATTTTCCTGATAAAGGATTCAAGTTCCCTCTTTTCGTCTTGCAGCACTTTGATACTTTTATTGACCATTGTCGCCATATTGTCTATCGCCGCCGTCCATTGCTCCGATCCTTCAAGATGACTATCGAGCTGCCGGCAGACCATTTGATGATCATGCCTGTTACTCTCAGGTAGATTCATGTTATTGAGCAGTCCGATCAGAGCATCGCTGATACTGTCTGCCGTTGTCTGATCGCAGACCAGCATCCGAGAGTCATCGCCATCAGCCCGCGACCGGCCTTTACCATAGAGCGCTATAGCGTCGGACAACTCCTCCAAAATAGCTGATGCGTCACTCTGACTGCCCGCCTCCGTATCCAGCTCCAAGGCGGCTCTTACCTCATCTGCGAATGCTTGCACCTGTGACAACTCAACCGTGCACGCGTTGGCTGTTTCGTCTGCCCCACCCGCCAGGTCATTGATAAAATCGAGCAACTTTTCGGATAACTCGTGATCCGCCGCTGCGCTCTCGAGAATCCCCAGGATTTTTATCTTGTGCGGCTGGGCAGATGAAGAAAACTCATAGCGCTCGAGATCTTGTCGCAGGTGCGCAGAAAAATCGCCCGCTGAGGGCGCAGCCGACTGGCCCGCTGGGCGATTGATTTCAATCAGCAATTTGTCAAGCTGCGAATCGAGCTCAGTTAGATCAATATCATTCTTAACACACGTTTTCATTTGCTCGAGGACATGATTGAAGCGATCGTCATCACTGCGCGCTGCAATCGTCAATCGAATCACCGCCTTTCTGAGCATCTCGCTCGTATGCTTCAGCCTTGTCTCTGACTCATCGAGGAGACGCAGTGATTTTTCGTGTACTTTTATTACCTCTTCGGGTAATTTGCTGTTCATAAGTGGTTACCGTCTACCAGTGTCGCGAGTATTCAATTCACAGCACTGCAGATACCTGCCGCGCTATAGTCGGTGAAATCTGCAGCCGGCATCCTTAGTCCAAGACTTTCGAGGGGCTGCACGTGCTGACGTAGATCTTTTTATGCCCAATGGCCGCTTCAATGAGAATAGCAAATATTGCTCGATTTTCACTTGAGGGAGCCGGCAGGGCCCTTGTAAATGACGTTTCTGGCCACCGTCGCCTTCAATCGCAGATCCCTAGCCCGAAGACCATCGGTGCTGGCAATTGCTCAGTTCAGTGCCGCCGCAGGGACCCGCTTCTGCTCAGGTGCTATCACGTGCGTGACACACTGTGTATTCAGAAGCCTCTGAAACTCCTCTTTCGCAACGGGTCCGCCGAGCTGGATCCCCTGGACGTATTTGCAGCGCGCATCAATCAACAGCTTGAGTTGCTCTCTCGTTTCCACACCATCGGCAATAACTGGAACACCCAGACATTTACTCATCGCAATGATTGCCTTGACCAGCTTTTCTTGCTTGCGATTGGAAACCATTTCCGCGGTGACACTTGGGTCGATTTTCACCGCGTCAAACGCATAGCGCTGCAAACACGAAAGCGATG
>JARFQK010000047.1 GCA_029287815.1 Gammaproteobacteria bacterium | reverse complement strand
CTGGTGCAGCATATGCAGGCCGATTACGACTACTTCAGCGGTGGCCAGGGCTGCTCAGCCACCTGCGCCAGTTTCAGTGACCGCCTGAAGAACGTCTTCGGCAACTTTGCACTACTGGTGTCAGAGATTCCGGCCCTGAGCAGCGAAAGCGGCCTGATCGACAACATGCAGCGGGTTTCCGGCCTGATCGACCACCTGCCGCCACGCGCTGTGTACCTGCTATGGCAGACCCTGTCCACCAAGATGGACCAACTGGAGGCAGCGGCCGATGAGATACGCCAGACCCTGGTGAACCTGCCGCCATTAGAGCCGGTCGCCGGTTTCGGTACCCGCGCTACCGGCATGAGCGCCATGAGTGTCGGCACAATGGTGCGCGGCAGTGCAAGCAACTTTGCGAGTAATGTGAGCGATAGATACTGCGACTGGAAAGGTAAGGAAGACGATTCCTGGGTCAAGATGGTGCGGGCACGCCTGGAAATGTTCGGCTGGACCGTCGAGCAGTTCGAGAACATGATCCCGGATGTGGAGGTCAAGGCTGAAGGCGGCGGCACCGCGGGTGTGGCTGTCGCCAATGCAAGCGCCAACGCTGGTGTGGGCGTCAAACCGACCGACAGTGTCAAACTCTTCCTGAAATTAGTGGCCTTTGTTCCGCAGCGTATCAGCAAGTCGATCGAGTTGAATATCCTCCAGGCGAATGCACTATGCCAATAGCACGGGAGTGCAGCAGGACAGAGCCCGTTCTTTCCGGAGAGCGGGGCGCTAATATGTTAAACCCCCGTCTTCACAGCATACCCGAGCACACCCGATCCCGCCCCTGCTGCTTCGCCAGATACAGATGCTGGTCAGCTCTGGAAATGAGCTCTTCGAATCTGGCCTGCTGCATATTCCTTTGTGCTACACTGAAACTGGTCGTCAGCTTGCCGATCTGGCACGCCGTATCCAGCGCAATGTTGGAAGCCAGTTCCACTTTAAAGATATTCACTCTTGAATCACCTCTAGGAGCCTGTCGGACTTAGGCTGATTCTACTGCGGCGGTGGGAGAGAGGCCCAAATCGTCCCGATTTCTCGTTGCGTAGGTCCCACTATGCGCCTCAAAATCGGAACGATTTGTTCTCACTCTCCCACTCGCCTCGCTACGAACACCTAAGTCCGACAGGCTCCTAGATCCGACATAATTTCTGGCTCTCACCCAAGATCCGCTTCTGGCCCTGACTGTGTAAAAACTAGGAAATCTCACTCAGAATAGTCAACAGCGGCATCCACGGACATTCACAAAGCCGTTAGGCCGATTATTTTCAGTGTCTTGGTCAGAAAGTGAGCTGACTCCATTCATAATTTAAGCGTCCCATACGGATGCACCACTGTTTGTCCACGTACCCGCATGATCTCTGGGTCACTATCCAGCCGATCCTGCATGGATTCAAGTATCGCCTCATACTCCCAACGGGTGACACGTCGCTCCTTGCCTGTCGTACATTGTGGTTTCAGAGAACATGTTTCGCAATTGGAACTCCAGTATCGATGCACAGTCAGCCCATGTTCTTCCAACTTCATGCGCCAGATCAAACGCTCATTTACATGCTGAAGCAGTAGCTGCTTGCTTACCAACCAAAGCCCTGTCTGGGCACAACTGCTTACAGTGTCAGGTTCAACCGGTGAGCGTAAACAATCCATGTAGACAGTTTACACAGAATCTTCTGCTCGCTTTATTCGGATACACTTTTCAATACGTTACGACGTCGTCGGGTTGGCGTGATGCGATTTTTGCTGAGAGCCGCTACTATGTGGAACAGCTGCTCTTAATGCGCATCTGATTTGGATTTACAATATTGGATATAAAGCTAGAAAACGAAATCATGGAAGCGTATACGGTCGTATTCGATCATTTGCACCATTTAGGCCCCGGTGATTCGGCGACTACAAGGGATTTAGTTGAACGCTTAGGCTCAGACTTGTCTCCGGGTTCGCGTGTCGCTGATTTCGGCTGTGGAGTGGGTGCCTCCGCATTGGTACTGGCACAATGCCTGCCAGAGGCACGTGTGCTTGCGCTGGATTCCCATGCACCGTTCATTGCACGCCTTGAAGCCGCGGCCAGTGTTCGCGGACTCGAAGAACGCGTGACTGCTGTTGTAGGCGACATGGCTGACCCTCCAGCGCTGGATGGTGTAATGGGTGAGTTTGGTCTAATTTGGTCAGAGTCAGCAATCTACAGCATGGGTCGATCCAATGCATTCAACTGCTGGCGACCACTGCTGAAACCGGGTGGTTGGCTGGTTTTCAGTGATATCATCTGGCAATGTAAACCGGCAGCACGCTCAGCCAAGGCATCCGCATTTTGGGACAAAGAGTATCCGGACATCACAACAGCAGCAGACGTAGTGGATGAATTGACCGCCGCCGGCTTGAAACCTATTGATTCGGTGTTATCCACCCGAAACGCTTGGTCCAATTATTACGAGCCGCTGCGAGACCGTCTTCGCCAGCTGAGGAAGGGCGGCGATCACCCACAGGCGCTTATCAACATCATAGCTGAGTTTGAACGGGAAATTGACGTATACGATTCCGCTGGTGATAACGTTGCGCTCTCCTTCTTCCTCGCACAGCGGGAATTCATTCCAGAATAACCGCGTTGTAGCAGGATTCGGTCGCCCGAGTAGCTTGCTCAGGTGCTATTCGTGGAAGGTCACAATCGCAAACGGAATCCTGCCGTTCACAGGCCACCAGTCGTTAGACAAAGGTATCATGCGGAGGAATTTACCGGTATCGGTTAATCCAGCTTTTCTAAGCGTTTCCAGCGTACGGCGACATCGAGCTTTTCTCCGCTAACCGGCAGAATTTTACCGACAATTTCCCCATTATTTTTGATTTTTCCTTTAAATAACGCATCATATGTTTCCAACTTGGCGCCAAATATGACTCGGACTTCTCCATATTGAGTAATACGGGTTTTTGCCGTGAATTTATCCTTCTTTTTCTTGTAACTGCCAATAGTGTAATGATTAGCGCTAGCGGCAAAATAGCGGCCATTCTCCAAAACTGCGGTACTTACCCTTTCCCAACCATACATACCGTAGGACTCAACGCCCCATATCCCTTCAACTTTCATTTTTTCGCCTCGCTTCAACAAGGTTTCCTAGCTTACAATTATGTTTGCACAATTCGAGCGTTTTCTAAAGACCGGCGAATTCCTTGAGCAACCCCGTCGTTTTTGCGCGTACGCAGTTTCCTGCGGTTATCACTGACTGCCAGGACACGAATCAGGTATGGCTGCCCTGAAGGGGGAAATCCGGGGTCGATGGCTGCGTGGACAGTCTTTAAAC
>JARFQK010000355.1 GCA_029287815.1 Gammaproteobacteria bacterium | reverse complement strand
GCTCGCGCTCGTTCCAGCGCTCTTCGTCGCGTGTCAGCTCGCCACCTATCGGTTTGGCGAGGATGGGCTTGGGCTTGTCGAGCAAACCGAGTTCTCTGGCCTTTGCCAATGCACGATCGTCCCTTTCGCTCAGCAGTTCATGCTTGCGCATTTCATTACGTATGAACTCCTCATGTTCCTCCAGCGCCGCCTGCTGCTTGATGGCGAATGCCTTGTCGCTGTATGCCTTCATATCTGCTTTCAGCTTTTCCACCGATGCCTGCTCGCCGGAGGCGGGATTGAGAAACAGCCCGGTCATATTCTTTTGCAACTCGGCATCGACCTCCGCGATCTTGATCTGGCGCTTGGCTTTGAGTTCTTCTTTCTGCAGACGGTACTCGGTATCGAGGTCGCGTGCTCTCTTGGTATACTCTTTCCTGATCTCGTTGGCAAACTCCCGAAAATCCTGCAACGCTTCTCGATTCAGCTTTGCGCGCTCGTTCTTTTGCTGCTGCCGCTGTTTCTGTGCTTCGCGTCGCTCCGCCTGCAACGCCTTGTCATCAGCAGCCAATGTAATCACCGGTTGAATGGCCGTTACCAAGGCCAGCAAGGGTACCACTAGGATTCGCATTTGCGTCTCCGATATGCGGTTGGATATTCAATACCAGCAGGGTTAATGACCACCCGTTGGCCGGCAACATTTCGCCCGCCGGTTGTCAGCGGAATCACACATGTGGCATTGTCGACGCCTTGATCGCTTTCGAGCCCAGGCCATTGATTTCGCGACTCCCGAGGTATGAACATGCAGTCTATCAGAGTATTGATTTGCCCTTCACACCATTGGTTTTTCGGCTACTTTTTTTGCCCCTCCGGCACAGCACCGCCCTGCGGATGTCAGGATACTTTACAAGATCATCCTAACCATGCTTGGCCACCCACACTAACTGTTTGATATTTAGTACACTTTTACGATCCGGCACGTGATTTGCTGGCCTACTGGACAATGGCCGCCATAGCATCAAGAGTAAAAAAATGAGCAATCTCGAACGCAGATCGGCAGACGTTGCGCTTGGGACCAACATCGCGCAACGCCGCGAGCACCAGGATCGCCGAAGTTACAGCTTGCGCACCGTAACCTACTGCGGGCTGCAAGGACGCGGTCGCAGACGTACCGCCCGTCGCAGCGGTGAAGATTATTACCTCGACTGGTATGACCCGAGGCTGGCGTTCACCGGCATCGCCGTGTTGTTCATGAGCAGCCTCGATGCGCTGTTTACGCTCACTCTACTCGACAGAGGTGCCTACGAGGCCAATTACTTCATGGCTCGACTGCTGGAGTCCAGCGACGCCTTATTTGTTACCGTGAAACAGTTAGTTACCGCAGTTGGTATCCTGTTCCTGCTGATGCATTCGCATTTCCGGATCATGCGGCTGGTGAGCGGAAAACGCCTGTTACAGATGATGGTACCGGTCTATGGGATTCTGATCATCTACGAAGTAATTCTCTTGGGGGTACTGAAAGCTTAGCCCGGAGTAGGCGCAGGCTGAATTCAGAAACTACCGCAGACCAGTCTGTTCAGATTGAACGCAGATCCAGACAGCGTCGTAAACGAAACGACAGCATTGATCGATCCGCCAATCACCAGCGCTCCCGCCAGTTATGACCGGTCACGAACCGGAGGGTTTGTCTGCGACGGGATCTGACTGCTCGGTGTCTGCTTGGTCCCCGGCTTCAGTGCGGTGAGAGGATTCCGCCCGACCCTTGGCCTCGACAACTTTCAGCATTTCGGCTTGCGGCGATTCTGCGATCACACCGGAGGGACTGGTGAATCGGTCATTCATCGTTTGGACAAATGCACTCGCATCCGCAACCACACTCGCGAGCGTCCGTTTGGCACGCGATGTCCAACCCGCGGGCGCCGGGTGGAAAAGGCTACGGAGCGTGCGCGTATTGCGCAGAAATGCTTGTCTGAGGTCGCCAGCACGTGTGTCGGTCTCTAGCGTTCTGGCTATCCACTTCGCGATGAATTTGCGCATACTGAAGTGGATCATCAGGACCGCAGTCACGATGACTACCGCCTTGATCGTCGAAACCACTGGCTGCAAAGTGAAGTCCAAAGCGAAAAACGCCAGCACATCGACCCGAGCGTTCAACAGCGCGATCGCGGTGACAATCGCACCGAAAACGACAGTATCAGCAATTAGAACGATTTTCGTCCAGCGTTTCAAAGCCGCTTTCAGCCTGGGTATCACAACGTTCTCAATATCGGTCGCAATATGATCCAGTGCACCGATAATGCGGTAGGAACGTTCCACCTCAACCTGGTGTATGCGCTCGTAGATATCCGCCAGATCCGCGTCGCGTTTGTCCTCAAATCGCTTGCGCACCGTTTCGTCGTCGATCGGTACGGCAACCTCCTCGTTGTAAATCGCATAAAAACGACCCGCCGTCAGGCCTTTCTGCGCCAAGGCCCTTTGCCATGCAGCAACGACGGCCTCGGGATTGTCCTCTCTGGCAGCAGTATCGATCTGATTCAGGATATAGAGGAACTTTTCTGAATCGTTTCGCCTGATGGTGTCGCCGACCAGGTGGTCCAAGGTATCATGCATCGCACCGGGCTCGGGGTGCCGGGCATCGAAGAACACCAGCACCAAATCTGAAATGTCGATGATATGATTGGTCAGGCGCAGTGTTTCGTTGCGCTGATCATCAGCATCAAACCCAGGTGAATCGATGATGATCTTGCCACTGACTTTCTCGGAATCACAGGTCTTCATCTGCAAATATGCATCGATGCGACGCCCTTCGCCTAGACTGACCTTGTCGATTTCGCTGCTCATCTGATAGAACGGAAACCGCGGATCCGAATCCAGCGCAATACCAGGCAGCACCCTGCTCTCTCGCTGCGCCGAGTAACAAACAACGGTGAACTTGTCATCGACCGCTTGATTCCCGGTAAGCTGCAGGTCCTGGCCGAGAAAGTGATTGATGAAGGACGATTTTCCGGCCGAAAAAGTACCCAGGACAGTGATCAACGGCCACCAGGGAATGCGCGTCGCATAGCTCTCGCTATTCGGCAACAGGCCCATCCGGTACGCGACCCGATCCAGCTTCTTAAAGCGGATGACCGCATCCAGTAACAGCGGGTTCTCGTTTTCCAGATGCGACTCCAGTTTGGCGAGTCGCTCAGCAATGGACTTATCAGGTCTGGCCAGCATAGTCTATTTTCCTGTCTTAATGATCCATCACAGTTGGACAAACATCAGTTCCCATTGGGCGCCATCTGTGGCTGGTTCTGCAATTGTGGCGATGTAGGCACGTACGATGGCATCGGTTGAATGTAGACCGGCTGTCCTGCATTCATTGGCAGCGGCGGCAGCGGGGCCGAATACGAATCCGAGGAGAAAGGAACCGCGTCTCTCATGAAACCAAACGGTCCGCCGGATATGGTCCGATTGAGTCCGCCCATATCCCGCTGCATGCCATAAACCGACCGGTTCAGATTGCTCATCGTATAGGTCATGTTGGCCATGTTGTTGCTCATCGGTTTCATCGCTTCCATCTGTATGGACATTGAGCGTATTTCTCCGGACATGTCGCGCATGTCCTGGGACATGTCACGCATGTCCGACGTTACCCTCGGCGTTGCATCGGACACGATCGTCGCCATGCGCGTCACGCTGTGGGATAACACCGCAATATCATGCGTCAAATGATAGATCAGGTAAAAACCGTAACCGGCAAGCAGAATGAACGCAAACATGCTGGGGTAAACCACCATCTCCCAGCGGCGTGCGCTTTTGTCGAAGGTATCGGCAAGCCGTAGCAAAGCCGTATCGGCATCAGCCACATAACCTTGACTCAGGATTCTCTCGGAAGCGGCAAGTTTCGCAGCGGACGCTTTTTGCTTGATCTCGCTGACACCCTCAGGGGTCTCAGCGGTCTTCTTCTTTATAATGTCGTCAGCGACGTGCAGTTTCTTGAGTTCATCGATCGCCTTCTTCTTGTCCGCTGCTGTCGATGCGCCGGTTATGATCTCATCGAGGGCCCTCTTCTCTTCCTCGACGCTCATGTTTTTGCTGAAAATCGTGGTCGCTGCCTGCTTTTCCTTCTCGGTCAGCACCTCGCTGGTTATTGCCTCAGGCTTTTTGGTCGGACCCGCTTTCTGCGCGGATGAGGCCTTTTTATCAGACGCAGCTGACTTCCCACTGGCGTCTTTGCCTGCAGGTGCGTCTTTTGACTTGTCTTCAGAAGCCGATGGCTTCTTTTCGTCGACCATGCTTAAAATTCGCCGGTAGCGCCTCTATTCATGATATCAAGGATTATTTCTTTAATGTTTTCGGCTTCTTGCTTTAATTCTGTGGGCAATGGTCTTCCCCCATAGATCATGCCGTCCATGTTCAACGTGTACAGCCAGAGCTTACCCTCCTTGTCTTCCATCAACGTGATACGGCACGGAAGGTAACTGGAGAATGCATCATTGTAATCCAGCATTTGTGCTGCGGTGAGCGCATTACAAAACATGAATATTTTAACATACCGATATGGCTCTCCGCTCATCGCCTCGACTTCCTTGTACAGTGGCATCTCACCGACATTTTTGAAATTGTGCTCATTCGCAACAAATTTCATCGTTTCTTCAACATCAGCGGCCGTCATACCCTCATCCACTGGCACCTTCCATATGCTCGCCTCCGCCATGTTGCCGCTTTCAATCAGCTTAACGCCCATATCGGCGAACACGTTCACCGCATTGTCTTCGAATTCATTCAGAACCATTAATGTTGGTTGTAATTTAACCATAGCATACCCTGCCCCGATGACCGCTGCCAGCCCGACAATCGCGAAAAGGTTGCGAAGTAAGTAAAACATAGCCGCTTGCCTCCAAATTTAGCTTCGGTTTGCGCTGAGTAGCCGATTTAACTCCTCGGCTTTCGCTCTGTCCAGCCGACTCAACATCGGCAGCAGACTTCTGGCACGATTGGCCTGTCCCATGTTCACCAGAATGACCGCCGCCTCAAAATATGCCTCAGCCGCCTCTTTCTGGCTACCGCGACTCAGATAGACATTGCCCAACTCACCGTAGGCATCGAAATTGTTCGGCGATGTTGCAATCACCTCTTTATAGTTGCGAATCGAGACATCGATATTGCCACGATGATACTCCTCGCGGGCACTGATCCA
>JARFQK010000340.1 GCA_029287815.1 Gammaproteobacteria bacterium | reverse complement strand
GATGTGTATAAGAGACAGACCTACCCCTATCAGGCGATGATGACACCCTATGAGAAGTTCAAATCACTCCCACAGGCCAAGCAATACCTCAAGCCAGGCATGACCTTTAAGCAGCTCGATGACATTGCTCTGAGTATCAGCGATAATGAAGCCGCAAACCAACTCAATGAGGCACGCAAACAACTCTTTAAAACTATTCATGAACAGGATCAACGGGTAGCCTGATTAGTATCATCAAGCACCTAATTATCACTCCATTTCAGGCTCATTTAAGGATTGGAATACACTGATAAGGGGTTCGCCTGGACCGTGATGGGCGTGCGAAAGAAAGCACAGTATTTTCGATCATCCGAACTTTCTCAATCGGGCCAATGCCTTATCACTATGCGACGCCGCCTGTTGATAACTGCGGGCTATAGGCGATGTGTCAACGAATGCGCACGCTTAATAAGATTGCCACGCCGCTGTCGCTGCTCGCACTGACGAGCGGGTGGGGCAGCAGCGCCCCGGTGTGTATAATATTGTCTTGGTGATGTGGAGGTGGCTATGAGCTTTTCCAATTCCGGTTGTGCCGAAAGTGAACCTTATGCCTTGCGCGTTCTGGGTGATAGCATGTTGCCCGAATTCGAGGAGGGGTCTGTGATCGTGATCGATCCGGCAGGAGCGATCAGCGATGGTAGCTACGTGATCGCGATACATGATGATGAATACATCTTTCGGCAACTGCGGATCTACCAGGAACGCTATTACCTGCAACCGCTGAATGACTTGTATGAAACTGTCGAGATCTCAGGGACCGATCAAATCAAGGGCGTTGTGTCGCAAAAGGCCGGACGCAGGCGCAAAGACCACAAACGTTACGATCAGGACTGAAGTGTGCGCCGGTCCGGGTGCATCAGCGTAGAGCAAAAGCCGGCGTTGAGTAATTCTTCCACAGTGTCGGGATCCACAATTTCCCTGCGCCGGTTGATCAACGGCAGCTCGTAATCGTTCCAGCCGCGTAAACCTGTCTGCATCGAACAGACGTCCTTGTAACCCAGCCATTGCATGGTCTGAGCGGCCAGAATACTCCGGTTTCCCGAGCGGCATATCACGACAATCTCCCGGTCCCTCGCATTGATCAGCTCTGGTACGGAATCCTCGTACTCCTCTTCGCAGGCGGTTTCGAGAATACCGCGGGGAATCAACATGGAATTTTGCACATGAAACGCTGAGTATTCGCATTCCTCGCGAATATCCAGGAGCAGTAGCTCTTTGTTTTCCTGCATGCGCTGTTCGACATCCCATGGAAAAAGCTCTTTCACTTCCTTGCGCGCCTCGTTGATAATTTCTTTGAAGGTCTTCATGGCGATCAACTTTGTTTGTTCTTACGTAACCCTTGCTCGACGGCGATGACTGCGGCTTCGACTCTGGAGTGGATGCCAAGTTTGCGCAGTATGGCTTTGACGTGGAGTTTCACGGTCCCATCGGAGATGCCGAGGTTGCGCGCGATCAGCTTGTTGCTCTGGCCTTCGGCCAGCAAACACAGGATTTCCATTTCGCGTGGGGTCAAATCCGAGAATGGCCCCTCTTCATCTGCCACATTGCTCTCGCCCTGCACCATGCGCGCCAGGGCGTCAGTCAGGTCCTGCGCGACAACATTCTTGCCGTTCTTGATATCGCGTAACGCGCTCACGAGTTCATCCGGTTCCATATCTTTCAGCAAATAACCCTGTGCCCCGGAGCGGAGTGACTTGATCAGATCGGTTTCTTCATTGCTTGTCGTCAACATAACGACTGGAATCGTCGTTTTGTTCTCGCGCAATCTTTGCAGGACTTCGAGGCCGCCCATATCCGGCATGCGCAAGTCGAGCAGCACAATGTCTGGCCGCAACTCCTTGACACGTTGTATGCCTTCGATGCCGGATGCAACAGCATCTGCAACTTCAATGCCGCGTTGCTCCAGCAGACCCTGCAGGCCAACGCGAAACAAGGCGTGATCATCTATGATTAGTACGCGCATAAAGATTATCCGGTTATATGTCTACTGACTACTGTGGTTGCCGATTTGTTCTGGCGTATAGTTGAACCGGAGCTCGATTCGGGTGCCTTCATCCGGTTCACTGTCGATCTTTAGTTTGCCGCCCAGATGCTTCGCTCTTTCCTTCATGATCGTCAGGCCAAGATGTTTCCCAGCCTCGCTCTGTATCTGCTTTTCGTCAAAGCCCTTGCCGTCGTTCTCGACCAGGATCAGGTAATCACCACCATCATTGCACTGCAGCAGCACGCGTACGATATGTGCCTCTGCATGTTTGCGAATGTTGGTCAGGGCCTCCTGAACGATCCGATAGACATTCATTTCCATATTTGCGGGGATGTCCGGGCTTTGACATTCGCATTGAAGCAATATGTGAATGTTGGTCTCCTCCCTGAACTTTTCGACGACGCGCTTTATCGATGGAATGAGTCCTTGCTTCTCGACCGGCATTCGACAATGAGCGATCAGCTCTCGCAAATCCGTGTAGGCTTCATCGAGGCCGTGCTCGACCTGCTCGATACTGTTTATGGTCGAGAATTCACCGGTCGGCTGTAATGCCTGGTCTAGTACGCGTACCTGAAAACGCAACGATGCCAGTGTCTGCGCGAGCGAGTCGTGCAATTCGTTGGCAATGATGTTGCGTTCGTTCTGAATAAGCAGCTGTTTCTGTTCGGCATCTTCGATAAATTTGTCCAGGGCCAGGCCGAGGTGCTCTCCGGCCGTTATCCAGAGCCGATGCATTTCTGTCGTCAGGCTTTGATTGGTGTTGGTGAACAAATTGATGACTCCGAGGGTGCGCACGTGGTAGCGTACCGGTATCGCAAAGATTGTTGCGTAATCATCGTGGACGAGTTCACGCAGAAAAGGCTCATCACTTTCCCCAACGATTTCACTGGAGCGGCTGAACATCGAACCATCGATAGGGGTTTTGTGATAGCGATTAAGGCGGTCCTTGTCGATGCCAAAGCTTGAAGCGATCTCCATCCAACCGTCGTCTGTCAGTAGCCGAACCAGACTGGCTTTGACCGCGATCTCACGAGCAAATACGTCAATGAAATCGGTCAGGAGTTCCTGACGTGTCCGTGCCGCATTGATGGTGTCGCTGATTCTATACAACGTTTTTAGTGATTCGACGCTCCAATTGGTATCGATGCTATTCACTTAGGCCGTCTTGATCTTCTGCATGCGTCGAGCGTGATTAGCCGGTCATGTTGTGGTCGCAATCACGCGTTGTCTTGCGGCGGCTTGTAGTTTGGATCGTTTGGATTCATGAAAATGAACTGATGTTTACCGGGCTCGAGTTCAACGAAATCAAGCACAGTGTCTTTAAGCAGCTCAGCACTGGTCGGGGAGACGATGATCTCGACATCTCTGGATGTTACTGCGATATCTTCGTCCTTGCTGTCATCGAAACCCATCCCATAGTGAATGCTGTTGTCCTCGTTCCTGGTCGCAGCGATACGCAGTGACATGCCCTCAGCATTGCCTTGCTTCGCGGACACCTTGATCTGTTTGGCAGCTTCCTCTGTGACGGTAATCATGATCTATATTTTTCTGCTGGTCTGTTTAAATTGACGCGCGAACGCAACAAAACGTTCAACCCAGTTGTAATTGCGGGTATTGCGCTGGTGCGAGTAACAGGCGAGCACGTTCTTATGGATCAATCCGTCGTGCTTGCCGTCAATGCCGGTGCCACGCAATACCTGAAACGCAAATCTAGCATCTTTGGGTAGATTAATAAATCGTGAGTAATGAAATTCGTGCGCGGCGATGATAGGCGCGTCGGATGGCGGCCATACCTGGTCCGGGGTCTCGCGTAGTTGGACATAACCTCGTCCTTGCGGTTTTTTCTCCATGATGATATCCGCGGGTATAGCGCCAACCATTTCGTGCTTTGCGTTCTTCCATTCTATTGAACGCGCGAGATACATCAGGCCGCCGCATTCTGCATACACAGGCAGCCCTCGATCGATCGCTTCTGCCAACTGTTGACGAAACGCCTGGTTCCTCTCGAGGGGCTCCATATGCGTTTCCGGAAAGCCTCCGCCGATAAAAAGGCCATCGAGCTGGGGGAGGCTGCTATCTGATATATTATCGATCCGAACCAGTCGGGCACCCGCCGCCGCAAAAGCGTCGAGATCGTCCGGGTAATAGAAACCGAATGCAGCGTTTTCAACGATTCCGATGTCGACATCGGGTTTCAAGTTGATCGGCTGTTGCGCAACCGGCGGCCTGAAATCGGCATCTGGGACATCAGCCAAACTGAGCAATGCATCCAGATCGACCTGTTCTAGTACAGCAGCACGCAAGCTGTCGATCTTACGTTCACACGCTCTGTCCTCATGGCTGGGTACCAGGCCAAGGTGGCGTTCTTCGATGTCGAGTTCGGGGCTATGGTGAACCGCACCAATCACCGTAACATCGGTGTAGTGCTCAATCACTTTGCGTAATTTGTCCTCATGGCGATAGCCGCCGAGCTTGTTCAGGATCACGCCCTTGATGTTGATGTTCTGATCGAAAGCCTGATATCCCAGAATCAGCGGTGCTATGCCACGGGTCATGCCGCGCGCATCGAGGACGAGTACGACCGGGGTGTCCAGCAAATGGGCCAGCGCTGCATTGCTGTTGCTTCCTTCGATATCGAGTCCGTCGTACAGTCCTTTGTTGCCTTCGATGATTGCGATGTCCGCGCCTGTGCTGTGTTTGTTGAACAGCGTCACGATTTCATCGTGTTCCATCGTGAAAAAATCGAGATTGAAGCACCGTCTTCCGGCAGCTTTGGCCAGCCAGTGGGGGTCAATGTAATCGGGGCCCTTTTTGTAGGGTTGGACCATCAAACCTCGGGCTTGCAACGCGGCGCATAAGCCAATCGTAATGGAGGTTTTCCCCGAGGATTTTCGGGCGGCAGAGATGTACAAACGAGACACGGGACTGAGTCGTCAGTATCGGTTCAGGGATTCAAGCAGCGCTGAAGCGGCAGCAGATGACACAAATCGTACGTTTGCGCATCGCTGCCCACTGCGTTGCTGTTCCTAACTGTTCAATGTTCGATCGCTGGTGTTCGCTATTGCTTGTCTGCCAGGCTGGCGGGCAGGAACGGTAGCACCTTGATCAGGAATGCGACGATGACCATAGCTATCGCCACACCACCCAGGCCCAGCGCGACCTCGTACGAACTGGGCGTATAGTTGCTGACGACGCCGTCGAAGAACGTGCTGCTGACTTCATAACCCGGGAACATCACGAGCGGATAGGCCTGTCCGCCGATGATGATGGTATACATCGAACTGAGGCCGCCGATGATTATGAGTCCGCAAATCAGCCCGAGTACCTGGCGGCTGTCGCGAACACCCGGCGCGTAAATCAGCGCCAGCGGCAGCAGACCGCCAAGAATGATTTGTCCGATCCAGAATACCTGGGTGAATTGGCCACCCTCGAGCAGTATGAATTTCTCGACGCCGTGATGTTCGGTAATGTAAAGGTTGGTCAGATGATAAACCGCAACGAAATACAGCACAGCGGCGACAAATACACCCAGCAGACCGCGAAGCCGGACGAGAATGTCATCGCCCAGCTCGCGGCCGGTCCACTTGTAGGAGGCCATGAGCACGAGGATGAAAATCGCGAGCCCAAATGCGAACGACATGATGATGAACATCGGCGCCATCAACGCGGCATCGTAAGCTGAACGCGCCACCAGAAATCCGAAGATCGAGCCAGTACCGGTGGTGAGTATCAGACGCCAGATGAACGCGGCGAGGCCAGCCTTTTTCTTGAACTTGTACATGTTGTGGTCCATCATGAACCAGACATAAACGCCGACGATCGCGAAGAATCCGGTGTAGAGAAAGATGTTCCAGGCAAAGATCGATTTGAAATTGTAGTACGTCATCGCCACGATCAAACGGTCCGGGCGCCCAAGGTCTAGCAGCAGTATCACGAGACCACCGGCGAGCAATGCGATTGCGAGCAATCCGGAGAGGCGGGCGAGTGGCTCGTAAGCCGCCTTTTTGAACACGGAGGCGATCGACGCGACATTCAGCGCGCCGGACGCGGCGACGATCAGGAACACAGCGAACACATGCGGCATACCCCATACGATCTGATTGGTCATGCCGGTAATGTAGTGGCCTTCGTGTTCCATCCGGTAAACTGCGAGCAAAGCAATCAGTATGATCAGTCCGAGGCCTCCCAGCAGACCATAATAAGCCAGGCTCTTGCCCTCGATCTCTTTATAATCAATCTTTTTCATTTTCGTCTCTGAGAATCTTATATGCCTTGGTAACGAACGCCCGTGTTCAGTTTCAGATCTGCGCGGATCTGTTTGCCGCCGTGTTTGGCCAGCTCTTGTGAGATCTCGCTGTTGGGATCGTTCAGGTCGCCGAAGATGAAGGCATGATGTTCGCCCTGGGTGCACGCCTCGACACAGGCAGGAACCTGTGCCTTGTCCACGCGGTGAACGCACATCGTGCAGGACTCGACCGTACCTTTGCCACGGGGTGCACTCAAAGTCTGATTTCTGACCTGCTCGTGCACGAACGAGCGGGCCTTGAACGGGCAGGCCATCATGCAATAACGACAGCCGATGCAGATGTGCTTGTCCACCAGTGCGATACCGTCCTTGCGCTTGAAAGAGGCACCGGTAGGACAGACATCGACGCAAGGCGCTGTTTCACAATGCTGACACATCAGCGGCAGCGACAGCTCATGCCCGGTCTGCTTTTCACGCAAGGTGACCTTGCGAATGTATTGCGTGTCGGTTTCTGGTCGGTTGTTGCCAACCAGGCCGTGCTCCGCATTGCAGGCATCGACACAGTCGGTGCAGCCGTCTTCACACTTGTTGGTATTGATCAGCATGCCCCAGCGAACCGCGTCAGTCACCGGCTGATCGTCGGGTTTGGCACTGGCGACCTGATGCAACATGATGCCTGGCGCTATCGTAATCGCGCCGACAGCTGCGGTCTTTTCCAGGAAGCTCCGTCTCGAGTGGTTCACAGCGTCGCTCATTTCGAATCTCCTGCGGTTGGTTCAGTTGCCGACAGGAGCTGGTGTACTTGCTGTTGTAGCGACACCGGTGGATGATCGGCTGGCTTCTCGCGTTCGATGAACTCCTGGGGACGGTCTGCGTGACAGTCAAAACAATCGATAGTCACAGCTGAATACTCATGACAGGTCCTGCAAAAATGCTCATTGCTGTCGATGCTTGCTATGTTGCCTTGTTCATCAGGTTGCACGTGACAGTCGATACATTCGGCGAAACTGTGTCTTGAGGTACGAATGCCCCGGTGCATGGTTTCATCACGTTGATGCAGGATGTAGTTCATGTGGTTCCTGGTCATGTCGTCTTCTGGCTCAACGCATTCGACGTCCTCACCCTCAGGTTCGTTAATGACTGGCAATGGCACATCAGCTGTTCCCGCGAACGGGAACAGCATCGCCAAGGCTGCTACTATGAATGTGTTTGGAAGAAAACGTTTGATCATCATTTCAACCTGGTTTTGGTCTCAATTACACTTGCATTACCGTGGGTTTTCTATTCACCCAAAGCCATGTCGATGTAACCGGTAGGACATACATCAGAGCAGATGTGGCAACCGATGCACTTGCTGTAGTCGGTGTCGACATAACGTCCGGTGGTTTGTTGGTCCTTCTTCACGCGGAACACTGCATCCTGCGGACAGAAGATCACGCAGTTGTCACACTCGAAGCACATACCGCAGCTCATGCAGCGACCGGCCTCCGCGACAGCCTGTTCTTCGCTCAGACCGTGGACACGTTCGGCGAAATGGCCGAGTACTTCATCGGAAGAGGGGACATCGGTATCGCGCAGGTTGCGCGGTGTATACTCGAAATGGCCGAGGAACATGTTCTCGGTGGTGATGATCTCCTGCTTCGAGCGATCTTCGTAGTTGTGGATCGCGTAGTTCTGATGATCGGTACCGCGCTGTTCGTCTTCTTGGTAATCGTTGGCGCTGTAACTGTCTACAGCAAGACCGGCCTCTGTCAGTTTTTCCTGCAGGTTGAAGTGGTGGACATCCACCTTGGGACGTTTCTTGACTTCAATGTCCTTGAAATGGTTGTCAATGGTGTCAGAAACGATGTAGGCCTGACCAATTGCTGTTGTCAGCAGATGTGGACGGACGATGTCACCGCAGACAAAGTGATTCTCCTTGCCCGGGACCCGGTAGACGTTGTCGGAATCCATCAGGTTGCGCCCATTGTTGAATTCTTCGACACCGGTCAGATCACCAGCCTGGCCGATCGCTGCAACGATCATGTCGGCTTCGACTGTGTATTCCTGGCCGCCTTCAACGCGTATCGGCGCATTGTTTTCCCACTTGCAGTCTGCGAACTTCATACCGGTCGCACGACCCTCGGCATTGCGAATGATCTCTATTGGCATCACCTCGTTCATGATGTTCACGCCTTCGATCAGTGCATCTTCGACTTCGTGTTGTGCCGCGGTCATTTCTTCACGCTTGAACAACGCGGTCAGCGTCACGTTGTCGCAAGGCTTGCGTTGCGACTCGTCGACATCGCCATGGCTGATATCACCATTAACCACAGTTTCGGGATTCTCTTTGAGCTCCTTCAGAGTACCGATGCGGCGCGAAACCGAGACGACGTCGATCGAGGTGTCGCCGCCACCGATACACAGCACTTTGTTGGCGGTGTATTTCATCTTGCCAGTGTTGAACTGTTCCAGGAACTTGACTGCCGACACGCAGTTTGGCGTTTCCTCCCAGCCTTCCAGAGGGAGATCGCGGCCTGTCCAACAGCCCAGCGCCCACAGGATCGCGTCATATTCCTTTTCCAGTTCTTCGACACTGACATCGGTGCCGACGCGCGTGTTCATGCGGGTCTCAACGTGCCCCATGTTCAGAATGCGCTGGCACTCGTTGTTCAGAATGTCGCGCGGGGTACGGTAACCCGGGATACCGTAGCGCATCATGCCACCAAGTTCATCGTGGTCGTCGAAAATCGTAGACGCGATGCCTTTACGGCGAAGCTGGTATGCGGCGGCCATGCCTGCAGGTCCGCCACCAACGATGGCGACTTTCTTGCCGGTCATCGCGGCGCTGCTGTCGAACTTGAAGCCCTGTTCGTAAGCTGTATCGCCAATATACTGTTCGACCGAATTGATTCCGACAAAGTCCTCGACGTTGTTACGGTTGCAGCCGTCCTGGCATGGAGCAGGGCAGACACGACCCATCATCGACGGGAAAGGATTGGCGTCGGTGGAACGGCGGAAGGCGTATTCCTGCATGCTGACGCCTTCGGGCGGCCTCTCGATACCACGAACGATATCCAGCCAGCCGCGGATATCTTCACCCGAGGGGCAGCTTCCTTGGCAAGGCGGTGTACGGTGCACATAAGTGGGACACTTGTGCGACGTGTCTTCTTTGAAGATCTGGTTCGACCAGCCACGCCAGCTGTGGTCGCCGTCTTCAAACTTTCTGAAGGTTAACTTGGTGTTTTTCATTTCTTCAGTGGAGGTTGCCATGCCAGTTCTCCTGTTGTATCGCCATTATTGGCTTAATTCATTAAAATTCGACACTATGCTGCCTGTTCCGTTTCAGCTTTTTCCTCGTCTTCTTCACCCTGACCCTCGAGGATGATAGCGTTGCTCACCAGCTG
>JARFQK010000311.1 GCA_029287815.1 Gammaproteobacteria bacterium | reverse complement strand
TGATTGATCCTCGGCATCAAGGCCTGACGTACCACGATGAAGAGGGCCGCAACCAGCAAACAGGCCAAGGCAACCAAAGGATTCGATAGTGCGCCCAGGCCGGCGGCGATCAAGGCGAGCACGAAGCCCCATGAGTAGTATCGGGGAAAGAAGGCTCTCAGGAAACGTCCAGCCTGCTCAGCAGGCAACGCCCGGAAAACAGTCGGCGCACCGGTGATTGCAAAGAACAGCATGCTCCCTAGAAGCGCTCCGACCATGACGACCAATATCATCGCTGCATTACTCATCTTCTATACCTCCTCCGGTTAAGAACAAAAGAGAGCATGACAAAATGTTTTGATTTTGTCCAGTACAATATCTTGACATTTGCATAAATTTGAATAAAGTAGTAGACAGTATCTGGACGACGTGCATTTTGAGCTTTAATTAAAAACGCGGTCCTGGTGATGACGGAGCATCGCAACAGACACTCCATGAAGGGATCTGAACAAAACCTGTACACACTCACATGACACATGTAAGGGGTAGTTATTATGAAAACGTTAGTTTTGACCAGTTTGGCAGCCACTCTAGTCACCGCACCGATAGCCGTTTCGGCTGGGCATAAGTGCTCGTCCGGCATGAAGTATCAGGGATATGGACCGTACGGGCCGCCCGATTACTACGGGCAGCAATACTCGATGCAGCATCCCGGGCACCACAAAATGCACAAAATGCATAAGAAAATGTGGTACGAAAAGCACAAGGGCTATTTGCCGCCAGGGCACCCGATGATGCGGCACCAGAAGTCAGAGTCGAAAGAAGACTCGAGCGATACACAAACCGGCAACAAATCTGCTGAAGCAGCGGGCGCCGCGGCAACCGAAAGTATCATCGATACAGCCGTCAACGCCGGAACTTTTACCACTCTAGTCGAAGCTATCAAAGCAGCCGGCCTGGTAGAGACGTTGAACCAGCCGGGCCCGTTCACGGTCTTCGCGCCCACGGACGAAGCTTTTGAAAAACTGCCTGAATCGATCCGCTCGGCGCTGGTTGGCGACAAGCAAGCGCTCGCCGAGTTGCTCACGTATCACGTATTGCCGGGCGAGGTCACTGCTGCTGACGCTCAGGCACTGAGTTCCGCCAAGACCGTGCAAGGGAGAAAGGTCATGATCGATGGTTCCGACGGTGTCGTGGTTGATGGTGCACGTGTCGTGACAGCCGATATCCGCGCTACGAACGGCATTATCCATGTAATTGATTCGGTGATGATTCCTAATTGAAAGTCACGCTCATACTCTGTACAGCACTCAGATATGACGTTAATGCACTCACGTTCAAACAGGAGCGTTAGCGCCCAACCCGCCGTGATGAGGTTGGGCGACAGCGCCCTCAATGGCTCTGGCGCCTCGCGCCATCACATCAAAAAGTTTTGAATGGCAGGTCAGCTGCTAGGAGGTCAATATGACACTTTTGAAAAATTCCAAGACACTTACCATTACTGCAGTCGCATCAATAGCCGCCCTGTTTGCGATGTTGTCGACTAATAGTAGCGCGGGCCACTATCCGTACCACGGTTACAAGGGGTACGGCAGCGAGCGCTATTACCAGCCGCCTGCACCTCCAGGTTACATGTACTATCAACCCGGAATGCAACGACCTGGGCAGGGCTATCAGAAGACTATGCCCGAAGCGCGCGGGGGTTCTGTCAGCAACGAATCGGGTAGTGACTCAATACGTGTCGACATCGCTTCAATGCAATTCCAACCCGCAACCATCCGTGTAAAATCGGGTGAAACGGTGACGTGGATCAACCAGGAAGCCATGCCGCATACCGTTACCAGCCCAAGCAGCGGTTTGCTTGCGTCCGACCGGTTGAACCGTGGCGGGTCTTACGAGCACACGTTCCAGGAACCCGGTACGTATACGTACTACTGCTCACTCCATCCCTCGATGGTTGGCAAAATCATCGTCGAGTGAACCTGAGGCCCAAAAGGATTTGGGCATTTTTACCAGTGCTTTTGATGATGCAAAGGACCACCAATTAGTACAGCCCTCACGGTCGCTTCCAGACCACGCCAGCGCCAGCTCAATACCAGACATATCCCCCTTCTCAGTCGATGGCGTCACGCACATTATCCAATGTTGCGGATTTCGCAAGCGATCACACTAGAAATAATGTTGTGACCTGTCCAACCTCAAGCGCGTAGGTTATGTTGAGAAACCGTAGGGTGCGCCGTGCGCACCAGAGTCGGCCACCAACCGAAGCTTCGCGGTGCGCACGGCGCACCCTACGAGCTTGCACGGATGAAGACCAGCCGGAACCGTGATAGGCATGCTTGAAAAACACACTTTGTTTGCGATCATACGAACTTTCTCAATCGGGCCAATGCCTTATTGGTTCGCGATGCCACCTGGTGAGAACTGCGGGCTAAACGCAATTGATTAACGTTTCGACCTGCTATTTAAGGAAGTTGTGATAGCTCTCATTGAAATCACAATTCGATGTTCTCGGCCTCGATGACCAGACTGAGCGCGGTTTCAAACATGTGGCGGGCCTGGGATGCGGTCGTATTCAGGTAGCTATGCAGTTCTGCATCTTTCAAATTGCGGCTCTCGCACTCCGAACTGTACTTCTCGAAAGCGCTCAGACTCGTAATCAGCTCAGCGAGATGGCGGGGGCACTCGCATTTTATTGTGGATGAGATACCAGCCAGTCTTGCGAGCGTTTCATCGCTGTACCGACGCGGTGGCGCCAACTCCCCAGGCACAAAAGCAGCCTCGCCCTCATCGGTATCCGCACTAATGTAGCGACCCAGCATCGCGACACAATAATTCTGAACGGTCTCCGCATCGACCGGCGCGCGCAAGGTAGTGCACTTCGACCGTGGTAACTGCTCGAGCGTTTCCTGCCTGGCAAAACGATAGATGATGACAGCATGCGCGGCATTAACCCGCTCCATCCAGTCGACAACTTGCAGTGCCGTTTCGGGCTGCAAGCTCGGCTGTTCGATGACCAGCACGTCCGCCCGCTCCAGATCTGTCGCCGCCGCGAACACCGCCGTTGACTCGTAGCAAGCGACCAAATCTACCGCCCTCAGTGACTCGGCGGCCGCTTTCATCTTGGTGGAAAGCAATTCACCGACGACTACCAGCCGGGCCGGGCTTTTCTCAGCGCCTTCCGCTGGACCGATGCTGGATTCGGCCAGCCGCTCCTGCAGCTCATCGTGACTCAAGTGAGCCACCACGCTGATCGTATCGCCCTTATCCACCAAGCGTCTTATCAATTTCAGCCGCGCTATGTCATCGCTGGAGTAAAGTCGCCCTCCCCCCTGGGATCGCTCGGGCGTCACGACTTCGTACCGCCGTTCCCATATCCGGAGAGTGTCAGGGGAAATACCTGTAAGCCGCGATACGGTGCCAATGCGGTACCCGCTGACCAATGATTCAGTTTTTGCCATCAGATTTACTCCTATCGTCAAAATTGTAACTAAACTGTATTATACAAAATATTGACAAAAGGTAAATGTTCATATATTGTCTAAGACATAATCGTTTCATTGGTAATTAACTAATACGGGGGAATAAGCAATGAAAAATGTTAGAGCACACGCATTGAGAAAAGAAGACGGACTAATACTGAGAATGACAATGTCGTTCCTGGCCACGCCTCTGCTGTTCCTGGTCATCGCAGCAGCCGTAGTTGCGGCATGACGCAGCGGGCATACAAAATGAAACGGCGAAGCGCAAATGAGGGTGGCACCGAGTGCCACCCTCATTTGACACAAACGCCATAACTCCAAACTAACGGTTATCAACATGAACAAGGTTGCTATGATCACAGGAGCGTCGGGTGGGCTAGCACGCGCCGTCGCGAAACAGCTGGCGGACCATGATTGGCGGCTCGCCCTGATTACCCGATACGCGGGCAAACTCGACATTGGGTCATACGACGAGCGGCAAGCCATCATCGAAGCAGATGTCTCGACATCCTCTGGCGCCGCAAGCGCATTCGAGCAGTGCGTGGACCGGCTGGGTCAAGCGCCGACAGCGCTCATTAACTGCGCCGGTTCGGTCCTGATGAGCCCCCTGCACCGTACGCGTGAAAAACATTACCGCAAATGCATGCAGGCCAATTTGGATACCAGCTTCTTTACGCTGAGCGCGTTCGTCAATGCCTGTCTCGAGCGCAAGCAAGCTGGCGTCGCTGTGCTGGTGAGCTCGGTTACGGCCCGCATCGGCGTGGGTAACCATGAGGCAGTTGCCGCAGCGAAAGCCGCCGTTGAGAGTCTCGCGCGCTCCGCGGCGGCCACATATTCAAAACATCAAATTCGGGTCAATGCGGTTGCGCCGGGTCTGATGCGTTCACCCGCGACCGAATGGTTATTCTCGACGGCAAACAACACGCGTCAACTGGAAGCTCAGTACCCGCTCGGGCGATACGGAAATGTCGAAGATGTAGCCAGCACTATTGCCTGGCTGGCCTCGGATGAGGCCAACTGGATAACCGGACAAGTACTGCCCGTGGATGGCGGCTTCACCGCGGTTCGCCCTTTGCAACGGGCCGTCTGAATCTGAGCACACGCACGCTGGAGCCACAAGACCATGCCGTACTCTGAACTGAAGAATTCGCCTGTAGCGTCGAGCGAACCGCCAGCACCAACGCATGGCGATGCGCGAAACCCTGTTAAAGTCTTCTTTGACGGAGGATGCCCGTTATGTCGACGCGAGATCGATCATTACCGACGCCTGAGCGCGCTGGGGCCGATCGAATGGATCGACATCGCAATCGACGATGACGCGCTGCGCAACCACGGTTTGACTCGCGAAGCCGCGATGGCGCGTTTTCACGTGCTCGACACGGCCGATCAGTGGCAGACGGGCGTCCCCGCCTTCCTGGAGCTTTGGTCACATCTACCTGTATACCGCTGGATGGCGCGGATCTTACGCGCATCCCGTCTTGAAAACCTGCTGGACAAGGTATACGTACGCTTCGCGAGCTGGCGATTACGACGTCGTTGCGACAACGACAGTTGTAGCACCAACTAGCAGGCAGTACGATCAAACCAGTGAGCGCGAAAACATGACTACGAGCCGACACATCACATCATCCCGTCTGGGCAGACTTTCGTTACTGGGAAAACTAGCCGGTGGCGTTGTCGGTGGCGCTGTGAAAGAAGGGGCGCGACAGCTCGCCCAGGGGCAACGCCCGTCGATCGAGAAACTGCTTCTCACACCCGCCAATGCGCATAGACTATCCGAACGGTTGTCAGAAATGCGTGGCGCGGCGATGAAAGTCGGACAGTTACTCTCGATGGACAGTGGCCAGATACTACCACCCGAGATGAGCGAGATACTCGCCAAACTGCGCCAGAGCGCACACCATATGCCGTCGACGCAAGTCAGTCAGGTCCTACAGACAGCGTGGGGGAAAGACTGGCAGCGACGACTGACGCGGTTCGACGCGAGGCCGATCGCCGCCGCTTCGATTGGGCAAGTGCACAGCGCACTACTGGAAAACGATCAACCGGTGGCGATAAAAGTACAATACCCCGGCATCCGCCGCAGCATCGACAGCGACGTCGATAATGTCGCCTCACTACTGCGCTTGTTCAATCTGATTCCGGATGACGTCGACATCACGCAAGTGCTGAATGAAGCCAAGCGCCAACTGCACGTTGAAGCCGATTATCTCAAGGAAGCGGAAGCGCTCGACCGCTTTACTCGTTTTGTTGCGAGTGATCAGCGCTTTGAACTCCCCGAGGTTGTCGAAGCGCTGACGACCGCCGAGGTGCTGACCATGACGTACATGGCTGGCGCCCCAATCGAGAGCCTGGCGGACCAACCGGTTCGGCAACGGAATAGCGTCGCCACCGCTGTCCTCGAGCTGGCTCTACGCGAAGTATTCCAATGGGGGTTCGTGCAAACAGATCCGAATTTCGCGAACTACCGCTACCAGGTCGAGACTGGCAAAATCCAATTGCTCGATTTTGGCGCCACCCGCGACTACTCTGAACAGCAGGCAGCTGGACTTTGGACATTGCTTCAAGCCTGTCGGGAAGGTGCTGATGTGGACATCGAAAACGCAGCCGCAAGCGTTGGCTACCTCGATGAGAGCGACCCAGCGGGCTATCGCCAGGGGATCGTTTCGCTGCTACGCGATGCCTCGGAGCCCGCGAGAGCGCAGGGCAACTATAATTTCGGCCGCTCCGATCTGGCTGACCGGATGCGCGACAAGTTGATACACATGCGTTTGCACGAGAAATTCTGGCGCCTGCCACCCATCGGTATTCTTTTCCTGCACCGAAAACTGGGTGGCATGTACATGCTGCTGAATCGCCTCCGAGCCAGCGTTGCGGTACCCGAATTGCTCTCGAGGCTGGATCATAGCTGAACGCACGCCCGAAAGCGGCTAACCCGCTCTGGCGATACTCCAGACATCCACACGTTCTACCCCTGCTCGCTTCAGCACGCGTGCCAGCTCGTTGACCGTGGAACCGGTCGTAACGACATCGTCGAGAATCGCAACATGACCTGCGTCCATTGCCCGCACCTGATCGAACGCTCCGCGAATGTTTTGCAAGCGTTGCTGGCGATGCAG
>JARFQK010000310.1 GCA_029287815.1 Gammaproteobacteria bacterium | reverse complement strand
TGATTGATCCTCGGCATCAAGGCCTGACGTACCACGATGAAGAGGGCCGCAACCAGCAAACAGGCCAAGGCAACCAAAGGATTCGATAGTGCGCCCAGGCCGGCGGCGATCAAGGCGAGCACGAAGCCCCATGAGTAGTATTGGGGAAAAAATGCTCTCAGGAAACGTCCAGCCTGCTCAGCAGGCAACGCCCGGAAAACAGTCGGCGCAACGGTGATTGCAAAGAACAGCATGCTTCCTAGAAGCGCTCCGACCATGACGACCAATATCATCGCTGCATTACTCATCTTCTATACCTCCTCCGGTTAATCACAAAAAAAGCATGACAAAATGTTTTGAGTTTGTCCAGTACAATATGTTGACATTTGCATCAATTTGAATAAAGTATTAGACAGTATCTGGACAACGCGCATTTCGAGCTTAAGTGAAAGCGCGCTTCTCACGATGACGGAGCATCGAAACAGAGACTCCATGTAGGGATCTGAACAAAACCTGTACACACTCACATGACACATGTAGGGGGTAGGTATCATGAAAACTTTAGTTTTGACCAGTTTAGCAGCCGCTCTAGTCACCGCACCGTTAGCCGTTTCGGCTGGGCATAAGTGCTCGTCCGGTATGAAGTATCAGGGATATGGACCGTACGGCCCCCCCGATTACTACGGGCAGCAATACTCTATGCAGCATCCCGGGCACCACAAAATGCACAAAATGCATAAGAAAATGTGGTACGAAAAGCATAAGGGCTATTTGCCGCCAGGGCACCCGATGATGCGTCACCACAAGACAGAGTCCAAAGAGTACTCGAAAGATACGCAAACTGGTAATGAATCTGCTGAAGCAGCTGGCGCCGCAGCGACCGAAAGTATCATCGATACAGCCGTTAACGCCGGCACTTTTAACACTTTAGTCGAAGCCATTAAGGCAGCCGACCTGGTAGAGACGCTAAACCAGCCGGGCCCGTTCACGGTCTTCGCGCCCACAGACGAGGCTTTTGAAAAACTCCCTGAATCGATCCGCTCGGCGCTGGTCAGCGACAAGCACGCACTCGCCGAATTGCTGACGTATCACGTTTTGCCGGGCGAGGTCACTGCTGCTGATGCTCAGACACTGAGTTCCGCCAAGACCGTGCAAGGGGGAAAGATCATAATCGATGGGTCCAACGGTGTCGTGGTTGATGGCGCGCGTGTCGTGGCAGCCGATATCCGCGCTACGAACGGTATTATCCATGTGATTGATTCGGTGATGATCCCGAATTGAAAGTCACGCTCATACTCTGTTCAGCACTCAGATATGACGATAATGCACTCACGTTCAGACAGAAGCGTTAGCGCCCAACCCGCTGTGATGAGGTTGGGCGACAGCGCCCGAAATGGCTCTGGTGCCTCGCGCCATCACATCAAAAGATTTTGAATGGCAGGTCAGCTGCTAGGAGGTCAATGTGACACTTTTGAAAAATTCCAAGACATTAACCATTACTGCCGTCGCTTCGATGGCCGCCCTGTTTACGATGTTGTCGACCAATAGTAGCGCGGGCCACTACCAGTACCACGGTTACAAGGGGTACCATGGTTACAAGGGGTATGGCAGCGAGCGCTATTACCGGCCGCCTGCACCTCCAGGTTACATGTACTATCAACCCGGAATGCAACGACCTGCTCAGGGCTATCAAAAGACCATGTCCGAAGCGAGCGGGGGTTCTGTCAGCAACGAATCGGATAGCGGCTCAATACGTGTCGACATCGCTTCAATGCAATTCCAACCCGCAACCATCCGTGTAAAATCGGGCGAAACAGTAACGTGGATCAACCAGGAAGCCATGCCACACACCGTTACCAGCCCGAACAGCGGCTTGCTTGCGTCCGACCGGTTGAACCGTGGCGGCTCTTACGAGCACACGTTCCAGGAACCCGGTACGTACACGTACTACTGCGCACTCCATCCCTCGATGATAGGTAAAGTCATCGTGGAGTGAACCTGAGGCCCAAAAGGATTTGGGCATTTTTTCGGCGCAATCGACGCCGCCAAGAACTGATTCGCAAATCCACCCCTGCAATGCTACTTTGCGACCTGCGATAATGCCGAGTCGGTGTCCTATATCCTTGCTCTCGACCAGTCGTCAAATGCACGCCGCTCTTTCCCAAGATCTCGGATCGCTCAAGCAGTGACTATTTGTCGAAATTTCCACCTGCTATTGAAGGAACTTTTGATAGTGCTGATTCTTAGCCCGCATCTCTCACCAGGCGGCGTCGCGCACTGAGAAAGCAGTGGCAGCATTGAAGATTTCGGATGATCGCAGACATACTGTTTTCTTAACGCATGCCTATCACGGTTCAGGCTAGTCTTCGGGTCCGCATTGCGTTCGGTTGATGTACCTTAACGCGATTCAGAGTGGTGGCGCGTCCATGCGTTTCAGGGAATCCAGCTTACTGGCACTGAACCTGGATCAAAGCGAGAGTGGCAGCCGCCTTAACCCAGCAATCACAATTCGATGTTCTCGGCCTCGATGACCAGACTGAGCGCGGTTTCAAACATGTGGCGGGCCTGGGATGCGGTCGTATTCAGGTAGCCATGCAGTTCTGCATCTTTCAAATTGCGGCTCTCGCACTCCGAACTGTACTTCTCGAAAGCGCTCAGACTCGTTATCAGCTCAGCGAGATGGTGGGGGCACTCGCACTTGATTGTGGATGAGATACCAGCCAGTCTTGCGAGCGTTTCATCGCTGTACCGACGAGGTGGCGCCAACTCCCCAGGCACAAAAGCGGCCTCGCCCTCATCGGTATCCGCGCTAATGTAGCGACCCAGCATCGCGACACAATAATTCTGAACGGTCTCCGCATCGACCGGCGCGCGCAAGGTAGTGCACTTCGACCGTGGTAACTG
>JARFQK010000279.1 GCA_029287815.1 Gammaproteobacteria bacterium | reverse complement strand
GCATCGGAGGCATCGGCGGATATCCAGGATACGGCGGATATACTGGTGGAGGCCTTAGATATCGCGCCGGCGCTTCAAGCTCGCGCATGACCTCTTCAGGAACGTAATGGTATTCACCGCTTTCCGGCATCCACACGCGCGGCTCGCCCATTTCGGGTATCTCCGGCCACGGCATATCGGCCTCGAAGTGCGGCGAGCGCATAAACTGGCCGGGAAACTCGTCATCCAATCCCCCGCTCATATCTTCAGGAAATGCGTCGATTTCTGACAATGCTGAGGACATGTACGGACCCCTCGGGGGCGGCGGTATCATCGGTCTTGGTACCGGCCGCTCCGGCCACTCTGGATAAGCAGGCGGTAAGTCGCCTCGTTCAATAGATTCGGGGAAGCCGCCGGAGCCAGGAAAAGTCGGGGGCAACGAATCAACTGTCTGCTGAGCGCCGACGCTCACCGCCAGCCACAATGATGCAAACATCATCAGCGCAGAGATCGTTTTCAAAATTCGCATGATCGGTCGTTCACTCCGTATCAACTTTGAGACGTATACCCCGCCTGCCACGTGTCGATGTCTTCTTGGCTGGCGCTTTTGCTGTCTGTCCCGCAGATGCTGCCGTATCTTCTGCCTTAGCGCTTGTCTTTGCGGATGCCGCCCCAGTGCCAGTGCCCTTCGCAACTGACTCAATCTTGTTCTCGGCCTGCCCGGCTTTGGCTGTCTTCGCTTTGGTTTGAGTAGCCTTGCCGGCGGCCTTCGCCTTTTTTGCGGCCGTCTTTTTCACCGGCGCCCGTTTTGCCGGCGCCGCGGCTTGTTTGGCGGCATCAGCGACGGTCTCATCCGCCGCGCTCGCCTGCTTCGGGGCGACCTTCGTGTCCTTGCTACCGGTCTTTGCTTTCACGACCGGTTTCTTTCGCGTCGCCGGCCTCGTGTGGACATCAGATTCAGCCGTGGTTTCAGCGCGCGGCTCGCTCTCGGTTGGCGCTTCTTTTTGTGGCCGGGTATCAACGCTGGAACGCTCGGCAGCGCGAGATGCCGCTGTGGTGCCGCCGCCGCTTGACCCGGGCGTGCTGGATGACGAGGGCGGGCCCGACGGTGGTGGCGGTGATGGCGGCGAGGTTGCCGGCGGCGGTGATGGCGGCTCGTCGGAGCCACCAAATTTCGACAGTAATGCACCCATAGCCATCTTCAGCATAATGAAAATCGAACGCAGGATCAGGAAAATCCAGCCGAACAGAGCGACGAGGCCGCTGTAAAGACGCATCCATAGCGGTGTCTTGTATTCCTCGGCTTTCGCTTCGACCGTTTCACCGGCTTCAATGTCCTCATCTTCGATTTCAGCATATTTCGGGCTCAGCACCATTTCGGCAGAGTCGGCGGCTTCTTCCAGATAGAAACGCCTGCGCAAACTGATACAGCCGAGTGGAATGATCAACACCGCCATCAACGTTGCCACGCCCGCACCGAACAGAAGACTGACCGCCATGCCCTGGAAGATCGGATCGAAGATGATCGCCCAGGCACCTGCCATCAACGTCAACGAGGTGATCAGAATGGGTCGCATACGGATCTCAGCACCGGCAACAGCGGCCTCCCTGACGGGGCGACCCTTCGCAACCTCGATCTTGACGAATTCGACGATCAGAATCGACTGACGCACGATGATCCCACCGAGGGCAATCATTCCGATCATTGAAGTCGCGGTGAACTCCGCACCCATGATCCAGTGGCCGGGCACGATGCCGATCATGGTACACGGAATCGGCGACATGATCAGACCCGCGATCGCGAAGTCACGGAATTCCCAGACGATCAGGCCATAGATCAGCACCAGCGCAGCCATGAACGCGATACCCATATCTCGGAAAGTCTCGAAGGTCACTGTCCATACGCCTTCCCATTCCCATCCGGAGACGTTGTCATCTTTCGGCGGACCAAGCAGGTTCATTGGCATCCCCTCCATGACGACTCCATCAGGCGTAACGTACTGATCCGTAAGCTCCTCGACGTTGAACATGCCGTAAATCGGCGCTCCCAAACGGCCTTCCATTTCACCGGTGACGTATTCGATCGCGCGCAGATCCTTGTGATAGAGAATCGGCTCCTCCTGGGCCAATACGAAATCGCCCAACTCACCTAGGGGCACCGTATTGCCGGCCGCACTCATCACCGGTAAGTTGCTCAGTTGGTTGACCTGAGAGCGCGTCGCCAGCGGTACCTGTATAACGATGAAAGTCGGCTCGATCACCGAAGCCAATTTGACATCGCCGAGGCGGAAACCACCCATGGCCATCGCCAGGGTCTGGTTGATGCTCTCCACTGAGATCCCACGACGCGCCGCTTTGTCGGTGTTGATTTCGAAACGCCAGTAATTGGACGGCTCGGTCATGTAATTATCGACGTCGACAACACCTTCGGCCTGCTCGAAAAATTCGGTCATCTTCGTGGCCACTTCCCGCCGGGTCTGCTCATCCGGTCCATGCACTTCGGCGACGACGGTCTGCAACACCGGAGGGCCCGGCGGCATTTCGACGACCTGGATTTTCGCACCCAGTCTCTCGGCAATTGGGGTCAGGATCGAACGCGCCTCGACCGCGATCGCGTGACTGCCGCGCTCACGCTCGTTCTTGTCTTTCAACAGCACGAGCAAATCCCCTTCCCAGGGTCGGCCGCGTAGATAATAGTGGCGCACCAGGCCGTTGAAATTGAAGGGTTGCGCGGTACCGGCAAAGGACTGCACCGCTTTGACTTCGGGGATCTTTCGAACCGCCTCGGATAATTCGTGCGCGACATTCGCCGTCACCGGCATCGCGGTGCCCTCGGGCATGTTGATGATTACGCTGAACTCGGGCTTGTTATCGAAAGGAAGCATTTTGACCGGCACCCACTTGGTCGGATAGAACAACAACGTGGTGGCTGCAGTTATGCCTATGACCCCGAACAGAAACAGAATGCCAAGTTTGCGGTCTTCGACCAGCGGCATGATGATCGGTCGATAGAACCTGCCAATGATCTTGTGGGTGCGCTGCTCCCGACGCTCGGCTGCTGCCAGAGCCGATAATTTAGGTCTGACCTTCAGCGCAAACCAGGGTGTGAAAACAAACGCAGCGATCAGCGAGAAGAACATCGCCGAGGACCCCAAAACCGGGATCGGACGCATATACGGGCCCATCAGGCCGCTGACGAATCCCATCGGCAGCAAAGCAGCGATAATGGTGAAGGTCGCCAGAATCGTTGGGTTGCCGACTTCACGCACCGCGTTGATCGCATCGGCAACCGACGTCTTGCCTTTCACCAGCCAATGTCGAAATATGTTCTCGACGACCACGGTCGCGTCATCCACCAGGATCCCGATCGAGAAAATAAGTGCGAACAGGCTGACGCGGTCGATCGTGTAATCGACGATCATCGCCCACCAGATCGTCAGCAGGATGACCACTGGTATCACGGTGATGACGACAAAGGCTGCGCGTGCGCCCAGCCCGATCAGACACAGGATAGAAACGATCACGGTCGCTTCGAACATCGCTTGCAGCAGTTCGTTGACCTTGTCGTTCGCGGTCTTGCCATAATCGCGGGTAATTTCAACGAACACGTTGTCCGGAATCAAGCGGCCCTTGAGTTCTTCGACTTTTTCCAGGATATCGCGCGAAACCGTGACCCCGTTGGTATCTTCTTTCTTCGCAATGGCGATCGTGACGGCAGCCTCGCCCCCGGCTCTGCGTTCACCCTGATACGCTGGCCCGGTATAGAAGTAGGAGACCTGCGCAGCATCCTCAGGCCCATGATAGACATTGGCGACATCGCGCATATAGACCGGCATACCGTCAAACGTGCCCACGACCAGGCGTTTGATATCATCCGCAGTCCGCAGGAAGGTACCCGAGTAGACGTTGAACGAGGTACTACCAGCTTCGACCGCTCCGACATTGGATTCGGCATTCGCGGTCTGAACGGTGTTGGCGACCTGCTGCACACTCAGGTTATAACCCGCCAGGCGCTCGGGCAGGACTTCGACACGGATCTGGTCAGCACGACCACCGACGACGAAGCCTTTGCCGGTATTCTTTACCTGTCCCAGTTCCTGCAGCACATCGTTAGCGAGAATACGCAAGGTGCTGTCGTCGACGTCCTCGGACCACAAGGTTGCGCTGACGGTGGGCACATCATCGATCGCAACCGGCTTGACCAGTGGCATGGACACATTGGGCGGAATCCTGTCGCGGTTCGAACGGATTTTATCGTGCACCTTGACGATAGACTCGCCGAGATCTTCACCCACAAAGAAACGTACCGTGACGACCGCCTGGCCGCGCTGCGTCGCAGAGTAAACGTGGCGTACCCCAGGGATTTCGCTCATCAATCGCTCGAGCGGATCGGTCACCAATGACTCGACCTGATACACCGAAGCGCCAGGATACGACACATAAAGATCGATCATCGGCACCGAGATCTTCGGATCTTCCTGTCGCGGCGTCATGATCAGCCCCATTATGCCGATCAGCAGTGATGCGATCAGCAACATCGGGGTCACCGGCGAGGTTATGAAAGCCTTGGCTATATTGCCGGCAATACCCAGGTCTTCTTCGAGACCGTTGTCTTCGGGTCTTTTGGAGCCCTTGCTGGCCTCATCATCTTCAGGGGACGATGCTTGCGCCTTTTCGCTATTTTTGTCCAGTTCGTCTGCCATTGCTCGTTCAACTCATTCTGTTTCTTGTCCGCCGTCTTGCCGACTCACTGTGCGTAACGCCGCAAACAACGCCGGCGTAAGGCATTCCCGATTTGCCGCAACAGGCATTGTTGCTAGGGCTGATTCCAGTTTCCTTGCGGACCGCCCTCGGACGTCAGTACGCGCTCGCCCGGTTCCAGACCGGACAATACGATGACATGGTTCGCATCCAGCTCGATACCGGTGCGTATCAGCCGCATTTTCGGCTTGCCTTCCTCATCCAGTACCCGCACCGAAGGCAGGCTTCCGCGTTTAATGATGGCGGACTTGGGTACCACAGGGAGCGCTCGCGTCGGAGAATTGATGTCCGGAATCATGACTTCGGCGTACATGCCGGGACCGCCTGGCACACCCTCGGGCAGATCAAACTTGACGGTGATCGTGTGCTGCTTGGGGTCTGCTTTGGGTGCAATCTGAGCGACGCGGGCATTCACCTTGGTATTGTTGACATCGAGTCTGGCCGGGACAACCATATCCTTGTGCAAACCAGGGACCAGTCTCGCTGGGACCTCAGCCTGGATGCGGAGGAACTTGGAGTACGAAAATTTCAACAATGGCACGCCGGGCTGAACCGTATCGCCGATTTCAACCAGCTTGTCGGTGATCACGCCATCGAATGGCGCAGTCGCCCGCGCGTCACGAATCTTGGCCTCGATTTCGCGCAAGCCCGATTCTGCCTGTTGAATTCTGGATTGGGCCGCCTGCACCTGGGTGCCCTGGGTCACCAGATCAGCATGGCGCTCGATACCCTTGTCACTACCACTGCCCATCGGATTGCCCCGACCGCCGTCGAAGAACGAATCGAACATCGTTGGAAAGCCCATACCGGCCATCGGCCGCGGATTGTAAACGCTCGGATTCCACAATTCCCGCGTGTACTGCACCTGTGCATTCTGCATAGCGGTGTACGCCGCGGCCAGTTGTGCTTCTGCCGCACGTTTCTTGGCCTGCAATTCGTCATCGTTGATGGTGACCAGTTCGGTGCCTGCGTTGAAGCTGTCGCCCTCTTCACCCGCAATAGTCTGTACAATCCCCGGAATTTGTGCCGCCAGGGTCACTTCTTTCAGCGGTATCACGGTGCCGCCCAGAATCACGTAGCCACCATGGGGTGCGACGCCGACCGTGACGATACTGTCTGCCTGCACCGCTGTAGCGGTCAGGCCGAGAACAAAGAGCGAAGTCCTGAGAATCTTACTGGTCATCAACATGCGTCACGTTACCGCCATATTCATATTTTGTTGAATGAAAGTGTATGATCGTGATGAAGCAGATTGAGCACGATCGCTTCGTTGCGACATACTTCTAAATCAGAATGCCTGCTTTTGATAGTGATTTCAAGTACTTTTATGTGTCGAAACGTCATACAGCTCAAGTTTTACTCCAAGATAAATATTGCTCGCGCATGATGAAATGGATTAAACCGATTCGAAAGAAAACGCGAGC
>JARFQK010000276.1 GCA_029287815.1 Gammaproteobacteria bacterium | reverse complement strand
TGTGCGTACCTTCAAGGAAGGTGGCGCGCTCACCATCCATGGCGAATGCAGCTGCGCAACAAAGGGTAATTGCGCGCACGTTGTTGCCGTGCTACTGCAGGCGTTACAGGATGGAGAATCGTTACCTGAAACGTTCAGCCGGGCACCGTCGGCACAAATCCAAGGCAACGAAGGCGCACTGGACCAGGCAAGGCCGAACATCACTCCCCCCTCACAAGTGCTGCTGTACCTGCTCCGACTCGATGAGGAGGGGCCTGTGGTTGAACCCCACGTTGCGCGTCGCCTCAAGCATGGCGGTTACTCCCTCGGCCGGTCATTCCACCCCGGCGGGGGCCAGCGACGCACACCACCCCGGTTTCTGCAAGCGATCGACCTCGAGTTGCTGGTCGCGCTGGATCGTCTGCCGCGCAGCTGTCGGGATACTCCGGTGCTCCAGGGAGCGGAATCAGACCCGGTATTGCGATCACTGCTTGCCAGTGGTCGTCTCCAACTTGCAGACGATGATGACCTTCTGACACCGTTGCGACTTGGCGCAGCCCGTCCGATTCGGTTGGAATGGCGATGCGACGAGGCTGCGGTGCAAGAGATCACGGGGCAAACCGATCCCGGGTGCGATCTGCTGCTACTCATCGGCACCACGCGGCCCACCACTTGGTATCTTGATGAAACGACCGGAGAATGCGGACCGGTCGACAGCGCTCTGCCGGGGGAGACGGCGGACGAACTTCTGCGGTTGCCACCGATTGCGCCGGAACAGACCGGCGAGATCCGCGACACCCTCGCCAGGACCTATCCTGGCGCCGAGATCCCTCTCCCACAATTGTTTGCGATCGAGACATTGCCGTGCTCGCAACCCCTTCCCTGCCTGCGCCTTACGACGCAAGAAGAAGACTGGGACGGCTTCAAGGAGTACACCGACTTCGCCCGCCTGCGCTTCGACTATGGCGGCGTCGAGGTCGACCTATCCGGCCCCGACACGCGCATACGCGATGGCTACGTGGCCCGCGTGCAGCGCAACCGCAAGGCCGAACGGGCGGCCGTGCAACAACTGCAGAAACTGGGCCTGGTCTGTAACGACGTCGTCGACCTGACCGACGACGCGGCACACTTCGTGCCCGACTCCGATTTCGGATTCAGCGACGCCGAGGCCTGGCTGGACTTCCAGGCCGATCAGCTGCCCACCCTGCGCGACCTTGGCTGGCGCATCAGCTACCAAGACTTCCGCTTTCGGCTACGCGAGGCCACCCGCTGGACCTGCGACATCGATCGCCTGCAACAGGACGACTGGTTCAGCATCGCTCTCGGCATCGAGGTGGAGGGCCAGCACGTCGATCTACTGCCAATCCTGCTGGAAGCCCTGCACGAACTGCCTGCCAAACTGCTGGAGCAGGGCGACCTTCCAGTCGACAACCTGCTGGTCCCGTTCACCGACGAGCAACAACAGACCCAGCTGTTACGCTTGCCGGCCGACCGGTTGTTGCCCCTGTTGCAGACCCTGCTCGAACTCCACCAAGTCGCCCCGACGCACGACACGCATCGTGTGCGCCTGAGCCGCATGCAGATGGCACGGCTGACAACCCTCGCGCCGATCGACTCGAACGCACAACAACCGGGCCTGCACTGGCTCGGCGACGCCGAGGCACGGCAGTTGATCGAGCGTCTGCGCGACCTCGATGGCATCCCGGAGGTCGCGCCGCCCGCTGGTTTGATAGCCAAGCTGCGACCCTATCAGCGCGAGGGACTCAACTGGCTGCAATTCCTGCGCGAGTACCGCTTTGCCGGCATCCTCGCCGACGACATGGGCCTGGGCAAGACGTTGCAGGCTTTGGCGCACCTGCTGCTGGAAACCGAATCGGGCCGCGCCGACCGGCCCAGTCTGATCGTCGCCCCGACCAGCCTGATGTTCAACTGGCTGCACGAAGCACGACGCTTTGCCCCACAGCTCAAGGTATTGGTGCTGCAGGGGCCGCAACGCAAGGACCGGTTCGCGGCCATCGCCGAGCACGACCTTGTGCTCACCACCTACCCACTGCTGGCGCGTGACCAACAGGTACTCTTGGCGCAGCCCTATCACCTGTTGATCCTGGACGAGGCACAGGTGATCAAGAACCCCAAGGCTCAGGCCAGCCAGGTGGTACGCAGGATCGACGCCCGACACCGCCTGTGCCTGACCGGTACACCAATGGAGAATCACCTGGGCGAGTTGTGGGCGCTGTTCGACGTGCTGCTGCCCGGCCTGCTGGGGGACAAGAAAGACTTTCGCCGTCTGTTCCGCACGCCGATAGAGAAGCACGGCAATGATACCGTGGCGCAACACCTGCGCCGTCGCGTTCGTCCCTTCCTGTTGCGACGAACGAAACAACAGGTGGCCTCGGAGTTACCGGACAAGACAGAGGTCGTTCAACGTATCGAACTGAAGGGTAAACAGCGCGAGCTCTACGAGACAGTGCGCCTGACCATGCACTGCCGCGTGCGTGACGAAATCGAGCGCCAGGGCCTGGCGCGCAGCCAGATCGTGGTGCTAGACGCGCTGTTGAAGCTGCGCCAGGTGTGCTGCGATCCGCGCTTGGTCAAGAGTGAGCAGGCTCGGGCGCTGGGTACGTCGGCCAAACTCGAGATGCTGATGCAGCTCCTGCCCGAGATGGTCGAAGAGGGCCGGCGCATCCTGTTGTTCTCGCAGTTCACCGGCATGCTCGACCTGATCGAACAGGCGGTATGCCAGGCGGGCATCGATTTTGTCAAACTCACCGGGCGGACGCGCGACCGCCAGACACCGGTGCAACGCTTCCAACAAGGTGCCGTGCCGCTGTTTTTGATCAGTCTCAAAGCCGGCGGCGTTGGCCTCAACCTCACCGCTGCCGACACCGTCATCCACTACGACCCCTGGTGGAATCCCGCCGTCGAACGCCAGGCGACGGACCGAGCCCACCGCATCGGACAACGCCAGGCGGTATTCGTCTACAAGCTGATCTGCGCCGGCACGGTCGAGGAAAAGATCGAGGCGATACAGCAGCGCAAGCAGTCCCTGGCCGATGGGCTGTACCACAGCAGCGGCCAGCACGGACCGCAGTGGCGCAGCGAAGATCTGGACGAGTTGTTCGGTCCCTTACAAGAAACAGTGTGCGAGCCGTGAAACCATGAACCGATCAATCCAGTCCGAAGTCGACCGACTGCTGTTGGATCAGGGTGAATACCAGCCGCTGGAGTACCTGCTGCAGGAGGGGCGCCTGAGCTACACCGACTACGAAGCCTGGCGCAGCGGCCAACTGGAATATCTCGATGAGGCGCTGTTTGGTGACCCCGAGCATATTAGCCAACAACTGGCAGAGGCAGAAGACTACCTGCAACGCCGTGGCTGGGAGGTCGAGCCCGGTCGCTACAAGGCTTGGCACGGTGCGCGCTCGCCGAGCCGCTCCCAAGTACTGCGGTTCAGCGCCGACCGCATGCTGAATGACTGTTTTCACAGGCACTATCGTAAACCGCAGGACCAGCCGCAGCTTGACCTGTTCACCGACAGTCCCGCCACCAGCCTGGCCAACGGCATTGCCGGCGCGCTCGCGGATCGCAACCCAAAGGAGGCCCGCCGCCTGTTGGCGCGATTGTGCGACGTTGCTCCCGATCATGTCCGGCTCGGTGAATTCGAGCGCCTGACCGAAGCGGCTGAAAGGCTGGACGCGCCAGTCGACGATATCAGCACCGAATTTCAATACCTGCAAGCAACCCTGACCCCGCTCGCGGACAGCCTGCTCGGCCAGGCTAGCCGCAACCTGCTGATACCCTTGTGGCAACGCCTATCGGTGGTGCTGCAGGATCGGCCGTATCGCGCCGACGAATCCGAATTGCACTTGAGCTACACAGCGGCTGAGGCACAGGATTGGATCGACGCCCGCAGGGCAGTGGAACGCGAACCGGACTGGCAGAGCGATCCGGTCTTGCTGCTGCGCCATGCACGGGCATGCGAGCGGACGCACGACGACGCAGCGGCCCTGCCCAGCTGGTTCACCCTATGCTGGAGTTATCCCCAACACGCCGAAGCAGTCGAATCGACTATCAATCACGAGCTGCGCCATCAATGGGAAACATTCCAAGACCTCGATCCGGTTTTGCCCATCCGTTCATTTCCCGCTTGGTTGCTACTGAGTCGACCCGGGCTGATCCCGATCCTGCCCGAACCCACCGGCGAACCCGAATCTGCACGGGCGGTTTATCCGCAAAGCTACCTGACCCTGTACCGACTGCGCCACAATCATGCGCGGCCCGCGACCGGCTCGGGGGACGGTATGGCCCTGCGCGCCCGCCTCAAGGAGCAGGATCCGCTCCTCTTTCAGCATTTTCTCAGTGCGCTGGCCACATAGGCGGGGCTGATCTGACGACCAGCTGTTTTGCAATCCTGACGGTCACGCGATTGGACTGAGAAGCTGCCATTCGATTCCAGACCGGCCAGCGTTCGCTCCACCCTACCGAAGCCGATGCGCTCCTGCTCGAGGCCCCGCCGTTTGTGCCTCCTGCCAACCGATTATTGGCGAGTACCTGGCAGGCCTTACCAAAATGTGCCACTATTTTACGTGAAATGGCACTTAGGGGAAGGTATGGCCACACATGAGATAAAGAACGAGGTCCAGCTCGGCGCCCAAGGTCGCGTCGTGATCCCGGCGCATCTGCGTAAATCCATGGATCTAAAACCCGGCGACCGATTAGTCGCTCGTCAGGACGGTGACAGCATCGTGCTGGAAAAGCGTGAGAATCTGGTGAAACGCTTGCAGGCCCGATTTGCGAACATTCCCGGAGAGATCAGCCTGGTAGACGAACTCATAAACGAGCGACAGGCGGAAGCGGCACTGGAGAAGGTGGGTTGACTTGTGTCCTTGATGCATCCGCACTGCTTGCGTTGCTCCATGGGGAACGTGGCGCCGAAAAGGTGGAGAGTGCTCTCGAGGGCGCGTTGATAAGCACCGTCAACTGGGCCGAGGTCGTGCAGAAGTCTGTATCACGGGGCATTGCTGTAGAGGGCATGCGCGACGAACTACTCGGGACCGGCGTCAGTATTGAGGTATTTACCGCGCAACAAGCCGAGATGGCGGGAAGGCTCTGGGTAGATACCCAACAATTGGGCTTGGCTCTCGGTGATCGCGCCTGCCTCTCACTCGCACTGGATAAGTCGCTGCCAATCTTGACGGCCGATCGTGCCTGGAAGAAGCTACGGTTGAATCTCGATATACAGATTATCCGATGAAGCTGGCGATGCCCTTGAAAGAATCCGGCGCACTGGAATCCCGGCGAGGCGGCGAACCAACTCGCACGCGCGGCGGGGCCGACCAGTGGACAGCAAACTTCCAGGGCAGATGGGTGAGCTCACTGGCTAACCAAGCGTCGCTATTCCTATCTCTCCGTCTGGGGGTATTTGCGGGGGCATTTTGGACATTTAGCATTTTAAACCATTGATTTAAAAGGCAGTGTGATTGTCGCCACCTCCACCAATAATTACGTTATTTTTCAAAGATATACGCTGCTTATTTAAAGCATTAAATCAATATAAAAACCGCCGGGTGTGATTCTGCATGCGGGAATCACACTCGGCCGCTCCAAGCGCCTGAAATCTCAGCTTTATTCGCCGCTCATCGCCCCCTCCTGCTTTTCCGAGTTTATCGCAGCCTCTCCTGGCCACTCTGCCCCACTCGCCGGTGAAC
>JARFQK010000256.1 GCA_029287815.1 Gammaproteobacteria bacterium | reverse complement strand
CCACTGGACCCGATGGACCTGATGAATATGGATATCTACTGGCACCTCGGTACCGAGCTGGTGCTTTACGAGGACAACACCTGGTCAGAGCTGAAAGGTGTCGACAGCATGATGCGCGCGACGGATTTTCTGAACGAGATGGTGAGCGTGAAAAACCTGCAGCATCATTTCATGACAGAATACCTCAATGCACTAACGCCAAAGTTGGTCAACGCCAAGCGCGTGCCTTACCAGAACGATTTCAGCATCACCGACTGGTTTGGGCGCAGTAGCCAGTAAGCCTTCGACGCGATATTGCACTGAAAAGCCGAAGCTGTGCTTTGGCCAAGCTGATTTTAAACCAAGGTATCCGACAAAGCGTAGGGTGCGCCGTGCGCACCATGAAACAGCTTTGCAGAACCGTCGTCGGTGCGCATGGCGTACCCTACGTTGGGTCTTTTTAGGCTCATCGGTGAACCGCAATCACTTTCAGCCATCGAGCAAGTCTGCCTGCCCTCATCGACGTTACGACTAACCCGCTCATGGTCCACGGAACGCCTGGCGCATTTGCTGGCCTAACAGGAAAATACCTCAGCGGAAAAACTACTCGATCGGATCCCCTCGTCGTATGAATAAACAACTCGTTTTGATTCCAGGCCTGCTCGCCCTCGGTATCGCGACTGGCGTCGCGATGATGCGCAGCTTCGACGATGGCAAGCCATCGCAGGCACTGACCAGCCAGTCCCAGAACGGCTTTGCGGCGACGGAGCACAGTGACCACCCGATGGCCGGCGCTTTTACCGTATCCAACAGCAGCGAGGGCCAGCGCATGCAGAAGCTCGAACAACAGATCGCGTTCCTCGTCGAGCGCGTCGAACAGCTGGAGCAGGACCTGGGGGCGGCTCAACAGAATCTTCAACGAGAACGTGGCGCGCTGGTCAACGATAACGCGTCGCCTGTGGAAACACCGGTCAGCTCCAGCAGCCCCGCACTGAGTACCGAGAACCTGATCAAAGCGGGAATTGCCGAGAGGACCGCAGCCGACATCATTCGACGCAAGAATGAAATCGACCTGCAACTGCTCGAGCTGCGCGACCAGGCGATTCGCGAGGGTTACCTCGGTTCGAGTCGCTATGCGAGCGAATACAGAGCATTGCAGCAGCAGGACGTTTCACTCCGTGAAGAAGTCGGTGACTCGGCTTACGATCGATACCTATACGCCTCCGGTCAGGCCAACCGCGTCAAGATCGACTCTGTTATGATGGGCTCGCCGGCCGAAGAGGCGGGTATACGTGCCGGTGACGTCATTCTGAATTACGATGACACGCAAATGTTTGACTGGAGCGAGTTACGGGAAGCGACGACGGGCGGCGAACGCGGTGATTATGTTAATGTTACCGTGTTGAGAGACGGTCAGCGCCTGAATCTGTGGTTACCGCGCGGGCCGCTCGGTGTCCGCTTGGGTGCGTTGCGGCTCGAACCCTGAGCGGAGACTGATCAGTCGCGAGAGCCTGATAATTTACCAACCGCCGAGCTCAGACACCACATCCTCAGCCATCTGTTTGCGGGTTTTCGCAACCCAAACATATTTTTGGAATACAGCGGTGTTTGCACTTTAGCTGGCCCACACAAGCGAATAAAATGGGCGCGTGTTTGACTTCGTACGCGTCGCGATCAAGGGGCAATATAATGTCAAAAAATGAACCCAGGCTCGATTCTCTCCATCATGTAGCGGTCCAGGTCGAGGACATCGGGCGCGCGCTGAAATGGTATTCAGAAAATCTCAATGCGGAGACCGTCTACTCGGATGACACCTGGGCCATGCTTCGGTTTCAAAACATATACCTTGCACTGGTCATTCCAAGCCAGCACCCGCCGCATATCGCGATCGAGCACGAGGGCGCGGAGGCCTTTGGCAAACTAAAAAAACACAGGGACGGTACTGAATCGGTCTACATCGAAGACAGTGAAGGCAATACACTCGAGTTGATGAAGCCAGTCACGCACTGAAAGACGTAAAGAAGGAGTCCAGATGAACACACCCACAATCGATCTTTTCAGTCCGCTGAAGATGGGCCCTTTTACACTGCGCAACCGCATCGTCATGGCGCCGATGACGCGCAACCGAGCTGGCGCGGGCAATGTGCCCCAGGCCATGAACGTCGAATACTATCAGCAGCGCGCGAGCGCAGGACTGATCATCACCGAAGCCTCGCAGGTTGCACCCGAAGGCGTCGGCTATCCCGCGACGCCTGGCATACACAGTCCGGAGCAGATCGCCGGCTGGAGAAGAGTTACCACGGCAGTCCATGATCAAAACGGCCTGATCTTCCTGCAGCTTTGGTATTGCGGGCGCATTTCGCACCCCGACCTGTTGCCGGACCAGCAACAGCCGGTCTCCGCCTCGGCGATAAAGGCAGAGGGCGAAGCGGTAACCTTCGAGGGCATGAAGCCCTTCGTCGAGCCACGCGCACTGGCAGCCGATGAAATTCCGGGCATCATCGATCAATACCGCAGCGCGGCTGCGAATGCCCGTGAGGCCGGTTTTGATGGTGTCGAAGTCCATGCCGCGAACGGCTACCTGCTCGATCAGTTTCTGCGCGACAGTACCAATCACCGTACCGATGGCTATGGCGGCTCAGTGGAAAATCGTACACGCCTGTTGATCGATGTGGTCGATGCGGTCGCCGAAGTCTGGGATACGTCGCAAATCGGCGTGCGCATCTCACCGGATAACACTTTCAACGACATCCGCGATTCCGATCCACAAACCTTGTTCAACTATGTGGCTACAGCGCTGAGCCCCAAACGGCTGGCCTATTTGCATGTCGTTGAAGGCGGCATGATGGGTGATGAGCACCAGGTCGACTACGAACAGATCCGACAGCGCTTTGAGGGCTATTACATGGCCAATCTGGGATACGATCGGGCAAAAGCCCAGCAAGCGATCGCGAACGGTCATGCGGACCTGGTGTCGTTTGGCGCGCTTTATCTTGCCAATCCGGATCTAGTGGAGCGTTTCGAAACCGGTGCCGAACTCAACGCGCCTGATCAGGCGACTTTTTACGGCGGCGATGAGCACGGCTATACCGATTACCCGTTCATGGAGTCTTGATCAAAGCCATGCGTGCAATCCTGATGACAGATGTTGGCCCTGCGGAGATGCTCCAGCCCGCCGAAATCGATGAGCCGGCGATAACCACGCCGACGCAGATCAAGGTCAACTTGAAGGCCGCCGGCGTCAATCCAGTCGATACCAAGCTGCGCAATCGTGGCCTGTCTTTTGACGATGCGTTACCCGCGATTCTCGGCTGCGATGGCGCCGGCGTCGTCGTTGAAACCGGCGAGAAGGTCTCGCGCTTTTCCCGCGGCGATCATGTCTGGTTCTGTCATGGTGGCCTGGGTGCGGCTCCCGGCAACTATGCGGAATATACTGTGCTCGATGAGAAAGAAGCCGAAATGAAGCCGACGCGTTTGAGCTTCGAACAGGCCGCTGCGCTGCCGCTGGTGTCGATCACCGCCTGGGAGGCGCTGTTTGATCGCGCCGATCTGAAATCCAGCCAGACCGTTCTGATCCACGCCGGCGCCGGCGGCGTCGGCCATATCGCGGTACAGCTGGCCAGAGCCGCCGGCGCGAAGGTCTGCACGACGGTCAGTACCGATCAGAAGGCAGGCTTCGTCAAACGCCTCGGCGCCGACAAAGTCATCAACTATCGGGACAGTGATTTTGTCGATGAAGTGCTGCAATGGACCCACGGCGACGGTGTTGACATGGTGCTCGATACGGTCGGTGATGACACGTTTCAGCGCAGCATGTCAGCGGCCAGGGTCTACGGCCACGTCAATACGCTGCTCGAACCGAGCTCCAACGTCGACTGGAAAGTCGCGCGTAACCGCAACCTATGTATCAGCTTTACCTTGATGCTGACACCAATGCTGATGAATTTGCCCGAAGCACGCCGACGCCAGGGAAAAATCCTGCATCGATGTGCAAAACTGATTACGGATTTCAAGCTAAAGCCCACGGTCTCTGATGTGCTACCCCTGGCTGAGGCGGCAACGGCCCATCGCATGATCGAGCAGGGCCATGCGCAAGGGAAGATCGTGTTGTCTATCTGAACAATGCCAATCGCGACTCGGACAAGGAGGGTGTGCCGTGCGCACCATGCTACTATACCGGTCTCCTCTGTTGTGGCCTCTGGTGCGCGCGGCGCACCCTACGCTGCTTCGACTGCGGTTTTTGGCACGTGCCCGGTTTTTTCGATTTCTGCCTGAAAATACTTGTGCTGTTGTATAAAATTGCAGCCCTGACTAATTTTGAGACGCTGCGATGCCTTACTCACCAGAACAGATGCATGAACTCGATGTGCTTATACGTTTCAATCTGGAGAGCAGCAACTTCCAGGGAATCAAGGTCCACCACAATGCGAATCCCGAGGTGATCGAAGCGGTCAAGCGGCTGCATGCGAAGGGTCTGATTACGCAGGTCGACGGTGGCTACCTGACCGATCTCGGCCGTAAAGCGGCTGAATATGCACAGATACTGTTGCTGATGCTCGGACCGGCGTATGAAAAAGCCAGCTGACAAATAACAGCGAGAAAAAACAAGCGACGACCGATGAGGTCGTCGCTGTTAGGGTATGTTATCGAGGCAGGATTACTCAGATTGTTGGGTCTTGGTCTGATCCTGTTTCATTTCCTGGGTCTGGGTCTGGGCCTTATCGCCTTGTCCAGAGCCCCCGCCCTTGCCTTTCTGATGCTGGTACTGATGCTGCTTCTGCTGTCCCGATTGGCCCATACCTTGCGAACCTGAGCCGGCTCCCGCACCTGCGCCGCCGCCTTGGCCTTTGGCTGCCAAAGCCAGGGGTGATGTCATCGCGAATGCCATGGCCAGGACTACGCTAGCGAGTGTTTGCTTTTTAATTGATTTCATATCCAATTCCTATAGGTGCAGAGTTTTACGTTATAAACTTATGAATCATATCTTGTACAACCAGAGATTCGACAAGAACGAGTAAAAAAGTTCACATATTTTGTGGGAATGTGCAATGAAATTCGAGTGGCGGGCTAGCCCGCATGTTCCACGAAGGCGGACTAAGATCCCCGGAAATTTATCCATGTCTCAATCGCTTATCCGTGATTCAACGTACTCATCGGCGGTTACAGTTTGTCCTATTTGGTTTTACGAACAATCTGGCGTCGCATCTTGGACGATCCCCCTTGATCCATAGCTAAGGCTATGAATCTGCACGCGATCGCCCAACCTGGTTGTTCGTCTCACCCATGAGACTCCCCCCGTCCGGGCTGGCGCAAAAAATCCGCCCCGCACATTATTTGCCAGCTTGCCCGTACAATCCAAATCCTCCGTGCAACATGCGGGCCCGCTAGTTGCAATGCGTGGTTGAGTAGCGCCGCGGTTGCAGCGACACACGCCATAGCTCACCCTCTGTTCCAAAATAACACAAACAGCCACGCCGGAGCCGGCTCGCCGCAGTTAAGGCTGCTGTAG